>JBDSAN010000517.1:0-13010 GCA_039922115.1 Jatrophihabitantaceae bacterium | reverse complement strand
CCAGCAACCGCCAGCAACGGACGATTTCGTCCAGTTGCCAGCACAGCTCGATCCGCGCGGACGTAGCGCGCGGCGGGCCGAGGAGCGCAGCCGCCAGGCCGGTGGGTCATCGCTGTTGCATGGCGCCGCGCTGGGCCTGCGAGTGGTTGCCGCAGCGGTGTCGCTGATCGTGCTGATCGGCAGCGGTTGGGCGTGGGCGACCTACCGGAACTTCAACGCCAACATCAAGCGGGTCCAGCTGTCCACCCATTCCGGCGCGATCGCCCAGAACATCGACGGCAGTGACCAGAACATCCTGATCGTCGGCAACGACGATCGCGACAGCGCCACCAACGCCGAGCTAGCCCAGCTGGGCACCACCCGCGACGGTGGTTCCTACAACACCGACACGATGATGCTGCTGCACGTCCCGGCCGATGGTCGCAAGGCCACCGTGATCTCGTTTCCGCGCGATTCCTACGTGGCGATTCCCGGGCACGGTATGAACAAGCTCAATTCCGCCTACCCGGACGGCGTGCGCGACGGTAACGGCAGCAAGGCGGCCGGTGCTTCGCTGCTGGTCGACACCATCGACAACCTGACCGGCCTGAGCATCGACCATTTCGTGCAGGTCGACCTGCTCGGTTTCTACCGGATTTCCAATGCGATCGGCGGCGTGACGGTCTGCCTGAACGGCCCGATGGGTCCAGCGACCTCGGTTGGCCAAGTCGGACCCGGCCTCGATTCTGGATATGAGCCGGACGGTTCCTTCGTCAAGAGCTACTCCGGGATCAATCTGAAGAAGGGCAACAATGTCATCAAGGGCACGCAGGCGCTGGCCTTCGTCCGGCAACGACACGGCCTGCCCAACGGTGACCTGGATCGGATCAAGCGCCAGCAGTACTTCCTGTCCGCGGTATTCCGCAAGCTGGTCTCGGGCGGGACGCTGCTGAACCCGTTCAAGCTGCAGAGCCTGCTCAAGGCGGTGACCTTGTCGCTCACCATGGATCAGACGCTGGATCCGAGCAAGCTGGCCCAGCAGATGCAGAACCTGACGGCCGGCAACGTGACGTTCACAACGATCCCGCTGTCCGGCGACAACCCGAACTCGCCGGTCGGTGACGTGGTCGTGGTGAACACCGCAGCGATGCCGGACTTCATCAACTCGCTGATCGGCAACCCGTCGGCCGACGCGCTGAAGAAGGCCGCCGCGGCCGACCCGAAAACGGTGACGGTGTCGGTCATCAACGACACCAATTCCAACGGTCTGGAAAAGACAAACGCCGCTGCGCTCGGCAAGCTCGGCTTCACCACCACGGTGCCGGCACCCACCTCGGCGGTGATCGACAAGACCACCATCAAGTACCCGAAGGGCGCCGAGGCGGCTGCCAAGGCCGTCCAGGCCGTGGTGCCCGGAGCGGTGATGAGCCAGACCAACGAGGTCAGCGTGGTCACCCTGGTGCTCGGTAACAACGGCGTGCAGGTCAAGTCATTGATGGCGGCCCGGCCGAGCACCGGGTCGGCGAGCGGCAGCGCGGCGAGCACACCGCCGTCGAGCTCGGGGACGGTCATCACCAACGCGGCCACCCCCGGTTGCATCAACTGAGTGGTTGGCTAACCTGCTGGGAATTTAAGGGGAAAGCTGAACGGCTGCGGCATGATCAGCTGGACTCCGTCGAGGCTGTCGGTGCCGCCGATGGTCACCGTGCCACCGGTGAAGTCACCGGGAATATCGAAGGCCAGGTAGATGTAGTCGGCATTGGCCGAGGCCACGTCGCGCGCGTGCAGCGTGTGCCCGTCGCTGGTCCGCAAGCTGAGCACCTGTGGCATCAACTCATGGCCCTTGACGTCGGCTATCCCACTGACGGTGTAGCTCATCTGAAGGTGCAGGAAAGCGCCGTGCGGGCTGGCCGGCGCGCTCTTGCCGGTGTCGTCCTCGAAGAACTCCAGGTCGGCCTCGGTCACCTTGAGGTGCATGGTGCCCGATACCGAACCATCCGAGGTTCGCAGGGTAACCGGCACATCCTTGCTGACGCTCAGGTCGTCCTGCCAGTTGACTCTGCTCATCACGGTGATGTTGTCCGAACCGGCCTTGCCGGTGAGCAGCGAGATCCGCTGGATGAAACCCTTCGAGCGCAACACCAAGTCAACCGATGATGCCGAGATCGGCACCGAGATCACCTTGAACTCGGTTGCCTTGTCGGGTTCGGGAAGCTTCTGCAAGCCGGAGCCGTTGACCGCAACTCCCAGATCCAGCTCGCCCAGGCTGCTCTCCTTCGGGCCGCCGTACTGCAGCGAGAAAGCGATCAACCGCTGGCCGGCGGCTGCGGAGCGCGCTTGGGCTCCGCTGCCGTAGTAGGGCGTGCTTGCGGTGCTGGTCAGCCGGACGCCACCGTCATAGCCGTACATCCCGGTATTTCGTTGGCTGGCCAGGTCTTGCTGGGGCCCGACCGCGTCCACCGAGACGAAGGCGTCGGCAGTGGCGGCCGGCGCCTTGGGTACCTGCAGTTCGGCGCCGCCAGGGGGTTGGTGCGGGCTGCCCGGCCGGGTCAGCTGTTCATGGGCCGGCAGCGCCATGGTCTCGCCGCTCGGCTCGGACGGGGTGAGCCGGACCCGGCTGCCGATGCGATCGGAGCTCACCGTGAAATGCAGGAACCGGTCGCCCTGCTGGCTGCTGATCAGCAGCATCGGGCCGCAGTAGATGCCGTCGGCAACCTCCGCGCGCTCAGCCTTGGTGCCGTTGGCCGGTCGGGCGAAGTAGCAGTGGTGGTTGCTGGCTTGCACGCTGGGCTGATGTGCGATCACCTGATCGACCTTGGCTTCAGCAGCGCTCAGGGTCCGCTCCGGATGGTCGACTTGCTCGCCGTTGTAAGTGAGCGACACCGTGTTGTTCGCCAGTTGCCGGCTGAGGCCGAACCCGCCGCCGGCCACGAGCAATCCGACCAGCGCTGCTGCCACCACGAGCACCGGTCCGCGGCGTGAGCTGGTGCCGGGCGCGGCCTTCGCGTACGGCCCTGGCTGCTGCCAGCCGCCGGCAACAGCCGGAGCGTCGACCGGTAATGGCTCGGGTGGTAGCCAGTCGGTTGGCTGGTCGGGCGCGGTCATCGGAGCTCCTCGGGCAGTGGCATGGTGTTACCAGACCATCCAGTCGACCGGGATGTTGACTACATGCCGGATAGATGCCAAATGGATATCGAGGGTCCGTGATGACCGATCCCGAGGATCAGCAGCCGGCCGGCGCGCGCGAGTTCGACATCGTGCTGTTCGGCGCGACCGGCTTCACCGGCAAGCTGACCGCCGAGTACCTGGCAACCCAGCTACCGGCCGGCAGCCGCTGGGCGCTGGCCGGCCGGGACCAGGCCAAGCTCGCGGCGGTGCGAGCGGACCTGGCCGGCATCGATCAGCGCTGGCGCGAGCTCGCGTTGCTGAGCGCGGACGTGACCGATCTGGACTCGATGCGCGCCCTGGCCGGCCGGGCCCGGGTGTTGATCAGCACGGTCGGGCCGTACCTGCGCTACGGCGAGCCGCTGGTGGCCGCCTGCGCCGCGGCTGGCACCGATTACCTCGACCTGACCGGCGAGCCCGAGTTCGTCGACCTGATGTACACCCGCTACCACCACCAGGCCAGCCAGACCGGAGCCAGGCTGGTGCACTGCTGCGGCTTCGATTCGATCCCGCACGACCTGGGTGTGCTGTTCACGGTCGGGCAGTTACCGCCCGAGGTGGCGATCACCGTCGACGGCGTGGTCCGGGCCGGTGGCAGCCTGTCCGGCGGAACGCTGCATTCGGCGGTGAACGCGTTCTCCCGACTGCGCGAGGCGGCCGCAGCGGCCAAGGCCCGGCGGCGGCTGGAACCACGACCGGACGGCCGGCGCGCTCGAGCAACCGCGACCCCACCCAGGCGAGTGGACGGGTTGTGGCTGCTGCCGCTGCCGACCATCGATCCGCAGGTGGTGGTTCGATCGGCCCGCGCGCTGCCCGGCTACGGCCCGGACTTCACCTATCACCACTATGCCGGGGTCCGGCGACTGCCGGTCGCGGTTGCCGGGACGCTGGCGCTGACCGGGGTGGCGATGCTGGCCCAACTGCCGCCGACCAGGTCGCTGCTGCTGAGCCGGATCAAGCCGGGCGACGGGCCGTCGCCGCAACGTCGGGCCAAGGGTTGGTTCACGGTGCGCTTCACCGGTCGCGGCGGTGGCCGCACGGTGCTGACCGAGGTGTCCGGTGGTGATCCGGGCTACGGCGAGACGGCCAAGATGCTGGGCGAGGCCGCACTCTGCCTCGCCTTCGACGAGCTGGCGCCCAGCAGCGGCCAGCTCACCCCGGCGGTCGCGATGGGCCAGCCACTGATCGATCGCCTGATCGCGGCCGGAATCGAGTTTCGAGTTATCAGCTCAGCTGAAAGTAGCTAGCTGGCTGGCATGGTGGCCAGCAGCGATCGAGCCTGCTCGAAGAACCGGTGCTCGACCAGCACCTCGTACTTGGTCGCAACCACCTGGCTGACCGAGGAGAAATCCCGGGTGCCGCCCCGGGTCACCGCGGCGTAGCCGAACTGGCTCCACACCAACCCGAACAGCGCGCCGATGATCGGCGTCGTGATCAGGAAGCCGAGTTGGTTGCCGGTGCCGAAGATCGAGAAGGCGATGCCGACGAACAGGCCCATCCACAGGCCTGAGATGGCGCCGGCCGCTGCCACCTTGCCGCGGGTGAGCCTGCCGGTTACCCGCTCGACGGTCTTGAGTTCGGTGCCGACGATCGCTACCTGCTGCACCTCGAACTGGTTGTCGGAGAGAAAATCGACGACCTTCTGGGCCTGCGGGTAGCCGTCATATACCCCTAGCGACAGCGGGTATTCCAGATCAAGGCCTGGACGGGGGACGTTCGCTGATATCGCCATGACAACCTCGGCTCCTCCTGCCACCGGCGTCCACCGGCGGTTCGACTATCCCGGTAACGAGTGACCTGGCGCCTGCGGTTCCCGGCCGGTACGCGCAACGGTAGCCGATGGCTCAGATCCAGCCGGGGAACCACATTCTTAGCTGCCACTGGTGATTGGTCAGCATGCCGCCGGTGAAGATCGGCCACATCCATACGAAATCGGCGATTACCGCGCCGAGCCAGACCGCGACCAGCGCCGACCGCACCAGCCGACCGATCGGGATGCCCTGGATCTGCACCCATTCCCGCAGGCCAACGGTGCGAACCGGCCCGTCGGCCGACTCCGGCTCGACCGGCCTGATGGTGCTGGCCCGCTCGCCGGCGGTGCTGGTCAGCAGCGTCCCGACCGCAAACGTCAGGCCGAGCACCAGGAACGGCATCAGCGGGGTCATGTAGAACAGGAACCCGGTTCGCTGAGTGTTCTGCAGCCACACGCCCCAACCGGCCAGGAAAGCCATCCAGACCGCACCGGCTCGCCAGTCGCGGGTGGTCGCCCAGTGCCAGAACAGCCAGAGCAGCACCGGCACGAACGCCCAGTACATGATCGGGGTGCCGATCAGCAGGATCTCGCGGGTGCAACTGGTCGCACCGCAGCCGGTCACGTTGGACGGGGCGTAGAACGAGATCGGCCGGCCCAATACCAGCCAGGACCAGGGATTGGCCTTGTAGGGATGGGGATCGTAGAGATGGCTGTGGAACTGGTAGGCGGCTTCGTGGTAATCGAGCAGGCTGCGGAATCCGGACGGCAGCAGGCCGAACAGCCCGCTGCCAGGATGGCTGTCGCCCCAGTGCCGGTTCCAGGAGTTCTCGCCGACGAACCAGCCGGTCCAGCTGAGGAAGTAGGCAGCGAGCGGTGCGATCCCGAGCGAGCCGACCGCCGCCGGCACCGACCGCTTGACGGTGGCCAGCCAGGGCTGCTCGACCCCGGCGCTCTTGAGCGCCCCGCGATCCCACAGCACCGACAGCAACGCGAAGCCGAGCCAGAACGACAGCGCGCTCCACTTGACGGCCAGCGCCAGCCCGAGCATGACGCCGCCGAGCAGCCGCCATGGTCGCGGGCCAAGGCTCGGTACGCCGGCGGTCAGGTCGACGCCGCTGGCATATAGCCGGCCGAGCCGTTCCCGGACCTGGTCGCGGTCGACCACCAGCGCGGCGAAGCCGGCCAGCACGAAGGTCTGCAGGAAGATGTCGAGCAGCGCGACCCGCGACATCACCAGCGAGATGCCGTCCATCGCCAGCAGCGCGCCGGCAAGAACCCCGAGCACGGTGGACCGGAGCATCCGCTGGGCCAGCCGCACCATGATCAGCACGCTGACGATGCCGGCGACTGCCGGTGCGATCCGCCAGCCGAGCGAGTTATTGCCCCAGATCGCCGAGGTGAGCGCGATCAGCCACTTGCCCAGCGGCGGGTGCACGATGAACATGTAATCGCGGTTGTCCTCGTAGCCGTATCGCAGCATCTCCTGCGCCTCGGTGGCGTAGTAGACCTCGTCAAAGCTCTTCGAGGACGGAAAGCCCAGCGCCCAGAGCCGGGTACCGGCCGCGAAGGCGGTGATCAGCAGCGTCCAGGCCCAGCTGCGCAGCGCCGAGTCCGGCCGCCAGCCGCGCAGGGCGATCGGCACCTCGCGAACGGTGTCGATCACCCGCGACTCCGGCCGGGCGGCGGGCATGGTCGCGGTCCTCACACGGTGATCGTAGGGTCTGGCGTTAAGGCCGGCCGCGCGGACCACGCGGTTGGGCGCCGGGTCGCCCCTGATCGAACCGGCTGTACCGCCTCACTAGGCTGGGCTCATGAGTGCGAGTCGTCCCAGCAACGTGCTGACCGCGGTGGCCTGGCCCTATGCCAACGGGCCCCGGCACATCGGCCATGTCGCTGGCTTCGGGGTGCCCTCGGACGTGTTCAGCCGCTATCACCGGCTGGCTGGCAACAACGTGCTGATGGTTTCGGGGACCGACGAGCACGGCACCCCGATCCAGGTCCAGGCTGAGCGCGAGGGCATCTCCGAGCGGGAACTGGCCGATCGCAACAGCCTGGTGATCGCCAAGGACCTGCAGCAGCTGGGGCTGTCCTACGACCTGTTCACCCGCACCACCACCACGAACCACTACGCGGTGACCCAGCAACTGTTCCTGGGCCTGCTCGCCAACGGCTATATCTTTCCCCGTACCGAACTCGGCGCGGTCAGCCCGTCCACCGGCCGGACCTTGCCCGATCGCTACATCGAGGGCACCTGCCCGATCTGCAGCTACCCGAGTGCTCGCGGCGACCAGTGCGACAACTGTGGAAACCAGCTCGATCCGATCGACCTGATCGAGCCGCGTTCGAAGATCAATGGCGAGCGACCGAAGTTCGTCGAGACCGAGCAGTTCTTTCTCGACCTGCCGGCCTTCACCGAGGTGCTCTCAGGCTGGCTGCGCGGCCAATCACACTGGCGCTCCAACGTGCAGAAATTCGCCTTGAATTTGCTGGACGATCTCAAACCACGCGCGATCACCCGCGACCTGGACTGGGGCATTCCGGTGCCGCTGGACGGCTGGCGCGATCGGGACGACAAGAAGATCTATGTCTGGTTCGACGCGGTGATCGGTTACCTGTCGGCGTCCATCGAGTGGGCTGCCCGGACCGGTGATCCGGACGCGTGGCGGGCCTGGTGGCAGAACCCGGACTCGAAGTCCTACTACTTCATGGGCAAGGACAACATCGTCTTTCACGCCGAGATCTGGACGGCGATGCTGTTCGGCTACTCCGGCATCGGCGCGAAGGATGGTCAGCCCGGTTCGCTCGGCGCGCTGAACCGGCCCTACGACGTGGTGTCGAGTGAGTTCCTGACCATGGAGGGCAAGAAGTTCTCCTCCTCGCGCAACGTGGTCATCTACGTCGGCGACATGCTCAGCCGGTACGACGCCGATGCATTGCGCTATTACCTGACCAGCGCCGGCCCGGAGAACCAGGACACCGACTTCACCTGGGCCGAGTTCGTCCGGCGCAACAACGACGAACTGGTCGCAGGCTGGGGCAACCTGGTCAACCGGACCATCTCGATGACCGCCAAGAACCTGGGCTCGATCCCAGCGGCCGGTGAGCTGACCGAGCTGGACCGGTCATTGCTGGCTAGCTCGAAAGCCGCCTTCGACACGGTCGGTGGCCTGATCGAGCGGAACCGGCAGAAGGCGGCACTCGGCGAGGTGATGAAGCTGGTCGGCGAGGCGAACAAGTACCTGTCCGACACTGCGCCGTGGAAGCTGAAGAACGAGGACCCTGACCGGATGGCTTCGGTGCTGCACACCACGCTGCAGGTGGTTGATGACGTCAAGACCCTGATCACGCCGTTCCTGCCCTCGACCGCGTCCAAGGTGCACGCAGCGCTGGGCGGCGAGGGTATCTGGGCGGCGATGCCCGAGCTGGTCGAGGTGAACGAGCCGACGGCCGCTGGCTCGCCGTCCTACTCGGTGCTCACCGGTGATTACCAGACCCAGGCCACCTGGGCCTCGGTCGCGTTGCCGGTAGGCCGGTCGCTGGCCGCACCGACGCCGATCATCACCAAGCTCGACCCGTCCGTGGTGGATGAGGAACTGGCTCGGCTAGAAGAGGGTTAGGCCGGTGGCAGACAACTCAGCGCCACCGGCGCCCGAACCGCTCGATGGTGAGGTCTTCGATAGCCACTGCCATCTGGATGCGATGGCATCGCGGGCCGGCCTGATCGAGCGGGGCTGCCCAGCCGGTCCGGACTTTGTGGCGGCCACGGTGCGCGCGGCCAGCGCGGTCGGCGTGACCAGGCTGATCAACGTCGGGTGCGCGGTCGAGGAGTGGGCCTCGGCCATCGCGTCCACCGAACACCCTGATGTTTACTGTGCAATCGCAGTTCACCCGACCGAGGTAGGCGGCCTTACCGACGCGCATTACGCCGAGCTGGAGCGGTTGCTGGCTCATCCCAAGGTGGTCGCGGTTGGTGAGACCGGCCTGGATTACTACTGGGATCGCACGGAGCCGGCCGATCAGCAGGAACATTTCCGCAGGCATATCGAGCTGGCCAAACAGGTCGACAAGCCATTGGTCGTGCACGATCGGGACGCCCACGATGATGTGTTGCGGGTTCTTGCCGAGCAGGGCGCACCGCCGGCCGGCGTGATCTTCCATGCGTTCTCCGGTGATGCCGAGATGGCAAAGGCCTGCGTCCAGGCAGGTTACTTGCTGTCTTTTTCAGGGGTATTAACGTTCAAAAATGCCCCGGCGTTGCGCGCTGCCGCGGAAGTGACGCCGCTGGAATCAATGCTGGTTGAAACTGACGCACCATTCTTGACTGCGCATCCCTATCGCGGACGACCTAACTCTCCGTACCTCATTCCACACGTTGTGCGACTGATCGCAGCACTTAAGAAGACCCCCGAATCCGTGGTCTGTGCCACGATTTCAAGCACTGGAGCCAGGGTATTCGGCATATAGGGTCCGGTTCGGGGTAATAATTCCAAGATCAGGTTTGGCCATCTGGCCAATGGGCCGTTACGGTGCTGTGACCGAGCAGAACGCGTACGGCCGACCTGGCCACAACGATCTGGGAGTTCATTCTTGCGTCGCAGCGTGCAGTACGGGCTGTATGGCCTCGTCATTGCGGGAGTTCTGGGTGGCACCGCCGCCTGGGCAAGTGCCCCCGCTGACAAGTCGGTCGACCTCAAGGTCGACGGGCAGAGCCGCCAGCTCCACACCACCGCCAGCAACGTCCGGGCCGCGTTGAAGGACGCCGGCCTCAACGTCGAATCGCATGACCTAGTTGCCCCCGACCTGGAATCGAAGGTGCGCAACGGCAGCACCATCGTGATCCGGCGAGGTCACCTGTTGCACCTGACCGTCGATGGCACCAGCCGTGACGTCTGGGTCAACGCCGACTCGGTGGACGAGGCTCTCGGCCAACTCGGCTACGGCTCGTCCAACCTGGTGTCGGTCTCCCGCTCGATGCGGCTGGACAGCGGTGCCACCAACGTCTCGATCGCCTCGCCCAAGCGGCTCACCTTCCTGGTGGGCGGCAAGCGGCTGCAGGTGTCCAGCGCCGGCCCGACCGTCAAGGACGCGCTCTATGCCTCGATGATCTTCCTTGGGCCGTCGGATCGGCTGTCCGTGCCGGCGACCAGTCAGGTACGGGACAACCAGGTGATCCGGGTGCAGCGAGTGCATTACGGGACCAGGACCGAGACGGTCAGCGTCCCGTACGGCACCGTCAGCAAGCCGGACGCGACCAAGTACGTCGGGCAGGACTCGGTTGTCACGGCCGGTAAGCCTGGCAGCAAGCAGGTCACCTACTCACTGGTCTACGTCGACGGCAAGCTGGCCGGCCAGGTCGTGAAGTCCTCGACGATGCTGACCCAGCCGGTGCCCGAGGTGAAGAAGGTCGGCAGCAAGCAGCATCCGACCCCGCCGAGCAACACCGGTGCCACCCCGCCGCCGGCCACCGGCGGCCTGAACTGGGACGCGGTGGCAGCGTGCGAGTCCGGCGGTAACTGGCACATCAATACTGGCAACGGCTTCTACGGTGGCCTGCAGTTCGACGCCGGCACCTGGATTTCCAACGGTGGTGGCGCCTACGCCGCACGCGCTGACCTCGCGACCCGAGAGCAGCAGATCGCGGTGGCCACCAAGTTGTACAACGCACGTGGTTCCAGCCCCTGGCCAGTGTGCGGTCAGCGCCTGTAGGTTTCATCGGAACTGCTTTGCCCGTTGCGGCCCTATCGGGCCGAGCGGGCATTGCGTCCGTCCTGCATCAGCGCACCGGTGGGGGCAACCCCCTGCCGGAAAGCAGATTTGAGGAGTCCTTGTTTTGCGTCGCGGTATCAAGTTAGGCCTGTACGGGCTGGTGCTCGCCGGGTTGCTGGGCGGCACGGCCGCCTGGGTGAACGGTGGCAAGTCGGTCGACCTGCGCATCGACGGCCAGGACCGGCAGGTGCACACCTCTGCTGACAGCGTCAAGGGCGTGCTGGCAGCAGCCCACGTCAAGGTCGGTGAGCACGACATCGTCGCTCCTGACCTGGCCTCGCCGGTCAGCAACGGCGCCCAGATCGTGATCAGCCGCGGCCACCTGCTGCACCTGACCGTCAACGGCCAGGGGCGCGATGTCTGGGTGAACGCTGACTCTGTTGCCGAGGCACTTGGTCAGCTGGGCTACAACGCCGGCGAGCTCGCTTCGGTGTCCCGGTCCAAGCGGTTGGACGACGGCGTGACCAGCCTGTCGATCAGCTCACCGAAGCGACTGAGTTTCAAGGTGTCGGGCAAGACCATCTCGGTGCTCAGCGCCGGGCCGACCGTGTACCAGGCGATCAGCGACGGTGGCATCTTCCTGGCCCCCAACGACCGGCTGTCGGTAGCCGGCACCAGCACCATCACCGACAACGAGGTGATCCGGATCCAGCGGGTCAGCTACGGCACCAGCGTGCAGCAGGTCAACGTCCCCTACGACGTGGTCAAGCAGGACGATCCGAACAGCTACGTCGGCACCGATTCGGTGGTGACCGCGGGCAAGAACGGCCTCAGCCGGATCACCTACCAACTGGTGTACGTGGACGGCAAGCTGGCCGGCCGGGTGCCGGTTGCCACCACCGTGCTCAGCCCGTCCACCAGCCAGAAGGTCATGGTCGGTACCAAGCAGTTGCCGGCAGGCGCGGCGATCCCGGCCGGTGCCGCCCAGCAGATCGCGGCTGGCATGGTAGCTGCCCGAGGTTGGGGCAACGATCAGTTCTCCTGCCTGGTGAGCCTGTGGAACAAGGAGAGCGGCTGGCGTACCGACGCCCAGAACCCCTCCGGCGCCTATGGCATCCCGCAGGCGCTGCCGGGCAGCAAGATGGCCAGCGCCGGTGCGGACTGGCAGACCAGCGCGGCAACCCAGATCACCTGGGGCCTGCAGTACATCTCAGCGGTGTACGGCACGCCGTGCGCGGCCTGGGCACACTCGCAGGCCACCAACTGGTACTGACCGGTCAGCAGCGCGGGTAAGGCGAGCTACTTCGAGTCCGCCGCTGACTTCACCGCCTGCGACGCGCTGTGGAGTGCTGGCCAGGGTGGTTCGGCAGCGGCCGCCGCGATCAAGGGCTGCCAGGTGCGCTACTACTCCGATCACGAGTTCCGCTGGGCGGCCCTGGGCTGAGGCATTCGCCGGCCGGCCGGTTCGGCATACTTGGCGGACATGGATACCCTGCTCGGCCCGGCCCAGGTGCGTGAGCTGGCGGAGCGATTGCAGATCCGTCCGACCAAGACGCTGGGCCAGAACTTCGTGCACGATCCGAACACCATCCGCAGGATCGTCCGGGATGCCGAGCTGAGCCCGGACGAGTCGGTGCTTGAGGTCGGGCCGGGGCTCGGTTCCCTCACGCTCGGGCTGCTGGCCGGCAGCGGCCATCTGACGGCTGTGGAGATAGATGTCAGGTTGGCCGCCGAGCTGCCGCACACCGTCGAGCGGTTTGCGCCGGGCCTGGCCGATCGGCTGTCGGTGCTGCGGGCCGATGCGCTGACGGTGCGTGAGCTGGCCGACCCGCAGCCGACCGCGCTGGTGGCCAACCTGCCCTACAACGTCTCGGTGCCGGTGTTGCTGAACCTGCTGGCGGCCTTTCCGAGCATCCGGCACGGCCTGGTGCTGGTCCAGCTCGAGGTGGCAGATCGGCTGGCGGCACCGCCCGGCTCGAAGGTCTACGGGGTGCCGAGTGCGAAGCTGGCTTGGTATGCCCAGGCCCGCAGGGTCGGGGTGGTGCCGCGTTCGGTGTTCTGGCCGGTACCCAACGTCGAGTCTGGCCTTGTCCGGTTCGCCAGGACGGCGCCCCCCTCGGGTGTTGCCGGGCGTTCCGAGGTTTTCGCGGTGATCGATGCGGCCTTTGCGCAGCGGCGCAAGATGCTGCGGTCGGCGCTGGCCGGCTGGGCCGGTTCCGGCGCGATTGCCGAGCAGTTGCTGATCGCCGCCGGCGTCGACCCGACCGCTCGCGGTGAGACGGTGGACGTGCACGCCTTCGCCCGGATCGCCGCCGCGCGGGTAACCGCGACCAGTTAGCGCCTATCCGACTTGCCTGGACGAGTGGGTTCGGCGGGCTTGTCTGGACGAGTGGGCGGTTCGGCGGGG
>JBDSAN010000516.1:0-10138 GCA_039922115.1 Jatrophihabitantaceae bacterium | reverse complement strand
GGATCGTCAACGCCCTTGTTCACCAAGGAACATCTGGACGTGCCGCTGGACTTCGACGCGGTCGCAAAGGCCGGTTCGATGAACGGCACCTCGGCGGTGATGATCTTCGATGAGGGCGACAGCGTGGTGCGCGCGGTGCTCAAGTGGACCCAGTTCTACGAGCACGAGTCGTGTGGCAAGTGCACGCCGTGCCGGGAAGGCAACTTCTGGACCGCCCAGATTCTGGAACGGATCTGGCACGGTGACGGCACCCCGGCTGATCTCGACACCCTGCTGGATGTCTGCGACAACATCTTGGGCCGCTCGTTCTGCGCTCTCGGCGACGGTGCGGTGAGCCCGATTGTGGCCTCTATCAAGTACTTCCGCGAGGAATACCTCGCCCTGATGAGACCGGACGTTCTGGCTGGAGCCGCCTCATGACCACCGTTTCGGAGCAGACCGAGCTGGTCACGGTGACCATCGACGGGATCGACATCTCGGTGCCCAAGGGCACCCTGCTGATCCGGGCCGCCGAGCAGTTGGGCATCCAGATCCCGCGATTCTGTGACCATCCGCTGCTCGAACCGGCCGGGGCCTGCCGGCAGTGCCTGGTCGAGGTCACCGATATGGGCAACGGCCGGGGCATGCCGAAGCCCGCCGCGTCCTGCACCACCACGGTGATGCCGGGCATGGTGATCAAGACCCAGCTCACCTCGCCGGTCGCCGACAAGGCCCAGCAGGGCGTGATGGAACTACTGCTGATCAACCACCCGCTGGACTGCCCGGTCTGCGACAAGGGTGGCGAGTGCCCGCTGCAGAACCAGGCAATGAGCAATGGCCGGGCCGACAGCCGGTTCGGCGACCGCAAGCGAACCTTCCCCAAGCCGATCGCGGTGTCCGCCCAGGTGCTGCTCGATCGCGAACGCTGCGTGCTCTGCCAGCGCTGCACCCGGTTCTCCGAGCAGATCGCCGGCGACCCGTTCATCGACCTGCTCGAGCGCGGCGCCCAGCAGCAGATCGGTACCGCGACCGACACCCCGTTCCAGTCCTACTTCTCCGGCAACACCGTGCAGATCTGCCCGGTCGGCGCGCTGACCGGAGCCAGTTACCGTTTCCGGGCAAGGCCATTCGACCTGATGTCGACGCCGAGCGTGTGCGAGCACTGCTCGTCCGGCTGTGCCCAGCGCAGCGACTGGCGGCGCGGCAAGGTGACCCGCCGGCTGGCCGGTGAGGATCCAGCGGTCAACGAGGAATGGAACTGCGACAAGGGCCGGTGGGCCTTCCAGTACGCCAGCCAGCCCGACCGGCTGCTGACCCCGCTGGTTCGCGACGAGTCCGGCACGCTGGTCGAGGCATCCTGGCCGCAGGCGCTCGAGGTGGCAGCGGCCGGCCTGGCCGCCGCCCGGGACGCGGCCGGCGTCGGGGTGTTGCCTGGCGGCCGGCTCACCGAAGAGGACGCCTACGCCTACGCCAAGTTCGCCCGAGTGGTGCTGGCCACCAACGACATCGACTACCGGGCCCGGCCGAATTCGGCCGAGGAACTGGCATTTCTCGGTTCAGCCATTGCCGGTACCAGCCCGAGCACCGGGGGAGTCGGCTACGCCGATCTGGAACGGGCCGGCACCGTGCTGCTGGTCGGCCTGGAGCCGGAGGAGGAATCGCCGATCGTCTTCCTGCGGCTGCGCAAGGGCACCCGGGCCGGTACGACGGTCGTGCACTCGATCGCGCCGCTGGCCTCGCACGGCCTGGACAAGCTCGATGGTCACCTGATCCCGACCGTTCCTGGTGCCGAGGCCGAGGCGCTCGGCGCGCTCGGCCTCGAGCTGCGGGAGTCGCTGACCACCGGCATCGTGCTGGTCGGTGAGCGGTTAGCCGCCTCACCCGGCGCCTTGAGCGCGGTGCTGCGGCTGGTCGCCGACTCCGGAGCCCGGCTGGCCTGGGTTCCGCGCCGGGCTGGCGAGCGGGGTGCCCTCGACGCCGGCGCGCTGCCCACCCTGTTGCCGGGCGGACGTCCGGTAGCCGATGACGCGGCCCGGGTCGAGGTCGAGCGGGTCTGGAACGCGCACGTGCCCACCGCGGCCGGACGCGACCTGGCCGCAATCCTGGCCGCGGCTGGCCCGAGCAGCGCGCTGCTGGTCGGTGGGCTGGAGCTGACCGACCTGCCCGACCCGAGCGCGGCCGAGGTCGCCCTGCAGGCTGCCGGGTTCGTGGTGAGCCTGGAACTGCGCAGATCCGCGGTCACCGACTTCGCCGATGTGGTGTTCCCGGTGGCAGCGGCAGCGGAGAAGGCCGGCCGCTACGTCACCTGGGAAGGTCGTCGCCGGCCGTTCGACCAGACCCTGACCAACACCGGCCAGCTGTCCGACGGCCGGGTGCTCGATGCGCTTGCCGACGAACTCGATGTAGAACTAGGCCTGAAATCGATCGCGGCAGCGCGCGCCGAGCTCGACCAGCTACCGGCCGCGACCAGCCGGGTCAGCGCGCCGGCCGAGCCTGCTGCCCGGTCCGGCCAACGCCCGGAAGCACCGAACCAGCTGGTGCTCGCGAGCTGGCCGGAACTGATCGATGCCGGTTCGATGCTGGACGGCGAGCCGAACCTGGCTGGCACCGCCAAGCCGCTGCGGGCGGTGATCGGCAAGCAGACCGCGCTCGAACTCGGCCTGGCCGAGGGTGAGCTGATCCGGATCGAGGCGGCTGGCCGCTTGCTGAGAGTGCCGCTGCAGCTCAAGGACGGGGCAGCCCCGGGCATGGTCTGGCTGCCGGCCAACCACCGTGACGGTTCGGTCCGGGTGGTGCTGAACCTGCAGCCGGGCGCGCTGGTTATGGTCACTCGCGACGGCGATACGGCCGGGACGACGGGAGGTGCGGCATGACCCAGTCGGCGATCCTTGCCGCGAGCGCGCCGGACGCGACGCTGGCCGGCTTCGGCCATGACGCGTTCTGGCTGATCCTGATCAAGGTGCTCGGCGTGTTCGTGTTCCTGGTCGTGATGACCCTGTTCTCGATCGTGTTCGAGCGCAAGGTGGTTGGACGGATGCAGAACCGGATCGGCCCGAACCGGACCGGACCCTGGGGCATCCTGCAGTCGCTGGCCGACGGGGTGAAGCTCGCCTTCAAGGAGGAGATCATTCCGGTACTGGCCGACAAGCCGGTGTACTGGATCGCGCCGGTGGTTTCGGCAGTGCCGGCCTTCCTGGCGTTCTCGGTAATCCCGTTCGGGCCCGAGGTGTCGATCTTTCACCACCACACCCAGCTGCAACTGACCGATCTGCCGGTCGGCGTGCTGGTGATTTTCGCCTGCTCGTCGCTGGGCGTGTACGGCATCGTGCTGTCCGGCTGGGCGTCCGGCTCGACCTATCCGCTGCTCGGCGGCCTTCGCTCGGCCGCGCAGATGATCTCCTACGAAGTGGCCATGGGCCTGTCCATGGTGATGGTGTTCATGTTCGCGGGCACCATGTCGACCTCGGGCATCGTCGATTCCCAGCGCAATCACCTGTGGAACTGCGTGCCGCTGTTCCTGCCTTTCTTCATCTACCTGATCTCGATGGTGGGCGAGACGAACCGGGCACCGTTCGACCTGCCCGAAGCCGAGTCCGAGCTGGTCGGCGGCTTCCACACCGAGTACTCGTCGATGAAGTTCGCCCTGTTCTTCCTTGCTGAATACATCAACATGGTCACCGTGTCGGCGCTGGCGACGACGCTGTTCCTCGGTGGCTGGCGGGCGCCGTGGCCGCTGTCGCTGTGGCATGGCGCCAACTCTGGCTGGTGGCCGATGCTCTGGTTCACCGGCAAGGTCATCATGTTCATCTTCGGCTTCGTCTGGTTGCGCGGGACGTTGCCCCGGATGCGCTACGACCAGTTCATGCACTTCGGCTGGAAGGTGCTCATCCCGATCAACCTGGCCGGCATCCTGGTCATCACCACCATGCGAGTGCTACGCGCCCGTGGCTGGAACCCGGTGGCCGTGATGGTGCTGGTGGCGGTGCCGGTGTTCGCCCTGATCGCAGGGTGGGCCTGGGCCGACATCCAACGAACTCGGCGGATCGAGGCAGAGATCGCCGCCGAGGACGCCGAAGAGGCGGCGCTGGGCACCACCTTCCCGATCCCACCGATGGATCTGGTGGTGCCGCCATCGCCCCGGCTGGTAAGCGCGGCGGTGAGTTCGCCCGCGCTGACCGGTTCGAACAGTTCTCCAGACGAAGGGCCACTTCATGGCTGAGGCACCACAACCGTCCGCCGACGACGCGGCGGCCGCCACCGGTGCCGGGGTTCCGGCCGAGCGGGCGGCAGCCGCGCCGGCGATCCCGAACAGCGCCCCGGCGCCGGTCGATGTCTCGCAGCGGCGGCTGAACGAGACCGAGTTCGACCAGCCGATCGGCACCATCGGCGGCTTCGCTTCCGGCTTCGGCATGACCTTTTCGACCATGTTCAAAAAGGTGTTCACCCAGCAGTACCCGTTCGAGGTCTTCCCGACCGCGCCGCGCTACCATGGCCGGCACGTGCTTAACCGGCATCCGGACGGGCTGGAGAAGTGCATCGGTTGCGAGCTGTGTGCCTGGGCCTGCCCGGCCGACGCGATCTACGTCGAGGGCGGTGACAACACCGAGACCGAGCGGTTCTCCCCGGGCGAGCGCTACGGCAAGATCTATCAGATCAACTACCTGCGCTGCATCTTCTGCGGGTTGTGCATCGAGGCCTGCCCGACCCGGTCGCTGACCATGAGCAACGAGTACGAGCTCGCGCTGGATAACCGGCAGGACCTGATCTATACCAAGGAGCAGCTGATGGCGCCGCTGCTACCGGGCATGGAGGCCCCGCCACATCCGATGCGGCTCGGCGAGGACGAATCGGCCTACTACACGCCGCGAGCCGATGACGGGGCTCCGCAGAGCGCGGCCAACGTCGCCGGCCAGCCGATCACCGGCCGGGCCATCGAGGTCGGGGGGCACCACGCATGAGTGCGACCCAGGCGATCCTGGCCGCGGCCGTCCCGAGCAACCATGTCTCGCACGGCGAGACGGCCGCCTTCGTGATCCTGGCTCCGGTCGCATTGCTCGGCGCGATCGGCATGGTGTTGCTGCGCAACGCGGTGCACTCGGCGCTGTCGCTGGTGGCCACCATGATGTGCCTGGGGCTGTTCTACCTGATCGAGCAGGGACCGTTCCTGGGCCTGGTGCAGATCATCGTCTACACCGGCGCGATCATGATCCTGTTCCTGTTTGTGCTGATGCTGGTCGGTCGAGATTCCTCCGACTCCTTGGTAGAAACGCTGCGCGGCCAGCGGCTGGCCGCGTTGCTGGTCGGCATCGCGTTCGGCCTGCTGCTGGTGCTGGCGATCGGACGGGCCTTCACCAACCAGACGGTCAAGAACCTCGACACCGCCAACAGCGACTACGGCACCAACGTCAACGGCATCGCCCAGTTGCTGTTCACCAAGTACCTGTTCGCCTTCGAGCTCACCTCGGCACTGCTCATCGTGGCCGCGGTCGGTGCGATGGTGCTGGCCCACATCGAGCGGGACGGGCCTAAGCCGACCCAGAAGTCGCTGGCTCGCGCCCGGATCCGGTCCGGACGCCCGCAACCGCTGCCCGGACCTGGCGTGCTGTCCTCCGGTAATGCGGTCGGCACCCCGGCCCTGCTGCCGGACGGTTCGATCGCCAAGGAGTCGCTGCTCGGCGGCCTGCCGATCGATGTCGGCAGCGGCGCACCGGTCAGTTCCCGAGAGCTGGAAGGCTAAGCCATGACGCCTGTCTGGTACCTGTTCCTCTCCGCGGCGCTGTTCTCGATCGGCGCGGTCGGTGTGTTGGTCCGGCGCAACGCCATCGTGGTGTTCATGTGCGTTGAACTGATGCTCAACGCGGTGAACCTGACCCTGGTTACCTACGCCCGGATCAACGGCAGCCTGGACGGCCAGATCATGGCCTTCTTCGTGATGGTGGTTGCTGCCGCCGAGGTCGTGGTCGGGCTAGCCATCATCATGTCCATCTTCCGGACGCGGCGGTCGGCCTCGGTCGACGACGCAAACCTCCTGAAGTACTAGGGGAGATCTGAATTGAACGCCGCACACGGAATCCAATCCGCAGCCTGGCTGCTGGTG
Organism: Jatrophihabitantaceae bacterium; assembly: GCA_039922115.1. GTDB lineage: Bacteria > Actinomycetota > Actinomycetes > Mycobacteriales > Jatrophihabitantaceae > Jatrophihabitans_A. Next base: position 4,062 of record JBDSAN010000516.1, on the reverse strand, counting down.
GCGCTACCGGCCGTCTCGGCCGCGGTCCTGCTCCTGCTTGGCAAGCGTGCTGACCGGTGGGGCCAGTTGCTCGGTGCGCTGGTGCCGGTCGCACTCTTCGTCTACGGGGTCCTGCTGTTCTTCTCGCTCAAGGGTGAGACCGGCCAGGGCCGAGCCCGCAACCTGCACCTGTTCAGCTGGGTGCCGGTGGGTGGCTTCAACGTCGATGTCGGGTTCCTGCTCGACCCGCTGTCGGTGACCTTCGTGCTGCTGATCACCGGGGTCGGATCGCTGATCCACATCTACGCGGTCGGCTACATGAAGCACGACGAGGGACGTCGCCGGTTCTTCGGCTACTTCAACCTGTTCATTGCGGCGATGCTGCTGCTGGTGCTGGCCAACGGTTACCTGGTGCTCTACGTCGGTTGGGAAGGCGTCGGCCTGGCGTCCTACCTGCTGATCGGCTACTACTACAACCGGCCCTCTGCCGGTACCGCGGCCAAGAAGGCGTTCATCGCCAACCGGGTCGGTGACGTCGGGCTGTCGATCGCGATCATGCTGATGTTCGCCTACCTCGGCTCGACCGACTTCCAGCATGTCTTCGCCGGTGTCGGCGGCCTGAAGCCCGGCGTGATCACCGCGATCGCGCTGATGCTGCTGCTGGGCGCCTGCGGCAAGTCCGGCCAGTTCCCGCTGCAGACCTGGCTGCCCGACGCGATGGAGGGCCCGACCCCGGTCTCGGCGCTGATCCACGCGGCAACCATGGTCACCGCCGGGGTGTACCTGATCGCGCGCTCCTCGCCGATCTTCAACCTGACCTCCGACGGCCGGACCGTGGTCACCATCATCGGCGCGATCACGCTGCTCTACGGCTGTGTCTGCGCCTTCGGCCAGGACGACCTGAAGCGGGTGCTGGCCTACTCCACGGTGAGCCAGATCGGCTACATGTTCCTGGCGGTCGGGCTGGGCAAGGGGGTCTATGCCATCGGCATCCTGCACCTGCTCGGGCACGGCTTCTTCAAGGCCGCGCTGTTCCTGTCGGCCGGTTCGGTGATGCACTCGATGAACGACCGGATCGACATGCGCCGCTTCGGCGGGCTGGCCCGGGTCATGCCGGTCACCTACGTGGTATTCATGTGCGGCTACCTGGCGATCATCGGCTTTCCCGGCGCGACCGGCTTCTTCACCAAGGACAAGATCATCGAGTCGGCCTTCGACAAGGGCGGCACGTCCGGCTGGATTCTCGGCCTCGCCGCGTTGCTCGGCGCCGGCTTGACCGCGTTCTACATGACCCGGGCGCTGGTGATGACCTTCCACGGCAAGCGGCGCTGGGAAGATGACGTGCACCCGCACGAGTCCCCACGCAGCATGACCGTGCCGATGCTGGTGCTCGGGCTGCTGTCGCTGATCGGCGGTTTCGCGCTCACCTTCGGTGGCAGCCTGCAGAACTGGCTGGAACCAGTGCTGGGCAAGCCCGAGGAATCTGGCGTGCACACCATCAACCCGGGCGTGCTCACCATCCTGACCCTGGTCGTGGTGGCCTTCGGGGTCGCCGGTGGTTACCTGGCCTTCGGCACCCGCCCGGTGCCGTCCACCCAGCCGGCCGGTAACCCGATCACGGTGGCCGCCCGCCGCAACGTCTACGCCGACGCCTTCAACGAGACGGTCCTGATGCGGCCTGGCCAGTGGCTGGTGCGCGGGCTGGTGTTCTTCGACAACCGGGGCGTGGACGGGCTGGTCAACACGATGGCTGCCGGGCTCGGCGGCGGGTCCGGCCGGTTGCGCCGGATCCAGACCGGGTTCGTCCGGTCCTACGCACTGTCCATGCTGGCCGGCGCCGCGGTGTTACTCGCGGTCCTGCTCGGGGTGAGGTTCTCCTGATGCACAATCTCTCGCTGATCGGGCTGCTGGCCATCCCGCTTATCGGCAGCCTGGTGATCTTCGGATTGCCAGCCGGCCGGGACCTGCTTGCCAAGCAGACCGCGCTGATCTTCTCGGTGCTGACGTTCCTGTACACGGTGATCCTGGCCGTGCAGTTCAAGACCGACGCCGGTGCCAGCCGCTTTCAATTCAATGGCTCCTGGGTGTGGATCCGCAACTTGGGCGTGCATTTCGCCTTCGGCCTGGACGGCATCGCGCTGGTCCTGATCCTGATGGCCACCCTGCTGGTGCCGTGCGTGGTGCTCTCGTCCTGGGGAAGTTTCGATACCGAGGACGAGGCCGAGGAGCGCGAACTGCCCAAGCGCTCGCCGAAGGCATTCTTCGGACTGGTGCTGCTGCTCGAGGTTTTCATGGTCGGCGTGTTCGCGGCCACCGACGTGTTCCTGTTCTACGTATTCTTCGAGGCCATGCTGGTGCCGATGTACTTCATCATCGGCAGCTTCGGCGGCCCGCGCCGGCAGTACGCGGCGATGAAGTTCTTCCTGTATTCGCTGGCCGGTGGCCTGCTCATGCTCGCCTCGGTAATCGGGCTCTACGTCAGCTCCGGCACGTCCAGCTTCGCCTTCGCCGACCTGCTCGGCCACGTGCCCAACGGTGCCACCCAGAAGTGGCTTTTTCTCGGTTTCTTCATCGCATTCGCGATCAAGGCGCCGCTGTTCCCGTTCCACACCTGGCTGCCCGACGCTGGTGCCGAGGCGCCGGCCGGCGGTGCGGCGCTGCTGGTCGGGGTGCTGGACAAGGTCGGCACGTTCGGTTTCCTGCGCTACTGCCTGCCGCTGTTCCCCGAAGCTTCCCGTTACTTCGCAAAGACAATCCTGATCCTGTCGGTCATCGGGGTGCTGTACGCGGCGTTCCTGGCGATGGGCCAGCGCGACATGAAGCGGCTGGTGGCCTACACCTCGGTGGCCCACTTCGGCTTCATCGGCCTGGGCATCTTCGCCTTCACCACCCAGGGCGGCACCGGCGCGGTGCTCTACATGGTCAATCACGGCCTGGCGACCGGCCTGCTGTTCATCGTGGTCGGATTCCTGGTGGCTCGGGGCAAGAGCCGGCAGATCGCGGACTTCGGCGGCACCGCGAAGGTCACCCCACGGCTCGGCGGCGCGTTCCTGATCGCCGGCCTGGCCGCGCTGGCCTTGCCGGGACTGTCCACCTTCATCAGCGAGTTCCTGACCTTGCTGGGCACCTTCACCCGGCACAAGACGCTGGCCATCCTCGGCACTACCGGCATTATCCTGGCCGCGCTCTACGTGCTGCTGCTCTACCAACGCACCATGCAGGGCGTGGTCAGCGCCAAGGTCAGCGCGTTCCGGGATCTGAGCGTGCGCGAGACCTTCGCGATCGCTCCGCTGATCGTGCTGATCTTCGCCCTCGGGGTCTACCCGAAGCCGATCATCGACATCATCAACCCGGCCGTGAAGTTCACCATGCACGATGTCGGCCAGACCGACCCGCAGCCACAGAACGTGGCACAGCCCAGTTCTAATGGGGGACACAAGTGAGCCCGCTGACCGCCCTGTTGGCCGTTGGACAGTCAGCCGCTGGACAGTCCGCTGCCGGCATCGATCCGACGGCACCGATCCACGCGCCATCGATCAGCTACTCGGGACTGCTTCCGATCCTGATCGTGCTCGGCGCGGCCTGCCTCGGCGTGCTGATCGAGGCGCTGGTGCCGCGTGAGCAGCGCTTCACCGCGCAGCTGAGCCTCACCCTGCTCGCGCTGTTGGTGGCCCTGGCCGATGTGATCACGCTGCGCGGACGGTCCGAGCTGACTGCCGCCAACGCGCTGTCCATCGATGGCGTCTCGCTTTTCCTGCAAGGCACCATCCTGGTGCTGGCCGCGATGTCGATGCTGCTCGTTGCCGAGCGCGCGGTCGAACCGGGCAGTGCCATCGTCGCCTCGGCCGCGGTGGTGGTGGGCTCACCGGCCGATCGCCGGCTGGCCAGTTCCACCCGGGTGCAGACCGAGATCTTCCCGCTGGCGCTGTTCGCGGTCAGCGGCATGCTGATCTTCCCGGCGGCCAACAACCTGCTGCTGATGTTCGTGGCTCTCGAGGTGCTGTCGCTGCCGCTGTACCTGATCGCCGGCCTGTCCCGGCGCCGCCGGCTGCTGAGCCAGGAAGCGGCGATCAAGTACTTCCT
>JBDSAN010000515.1:0-7303 GCA_039922115.1 Jatrophihabitantaceae bacterium | reverse complement strand
GCCGCGTCCACCAGGTCCAGCAGCTCGTCCGGGCACTGGCACAGCCGCAGCGCCCCGGCCTCGGCCAGCTCGGCTGCCGAGCCGTATCCCCACAGGGCGCCGGCGCAGCCGACCCCGTGCGCGGTGGCGCCGAGCACATCGTGGCTGCGGTCGCCCACCATCAGTACCGATCCGGCCGGCGGGTTGGCCAGCCGCGCCAGCGCCTCGCCGATCACCAGCGCCTTGGAATCGCGCTGGCCGTCCAGGGTGTCGCCGCAGACCGTGCTGAAGTAACCGGCCAGGCCGAGGTGCTCGACGATCCGGGCCGCGTGCTGCTCCGGCTTGCTGGTCGCGACCGCCAGGGTCAGGCCCCGCTCGGTCAGCCCGTCCAGCACCTCGCGCACCCCGTGGTAGCAGGCGGTGTTCAGCATCGCGCCGCCGCCGACATAGTGCTGCCGGTACAGCCCGACCGCGCGGGCCACGTTGTCGGCGCCGACCAGCGGCGGCAGCGAGTGCCAGAACGGCGGGCCGAGCAGCGCCCGGGCGGTTGCCTCGTCCGGCCACGGCACGCCTAGCTCGTCGAAGGCCCGCCGCAGCGAGTCCAGGATGCCCGGCGCCGAATCGCTCAGGGTGCCGTCCAGGTCGAACAGGACGTAGCGGTAGCCGCCGGTCATGCCGGCCCCCTCATACCGTCCCCCTCATACTGGCTTGGTGCCGGTCAGCTCGACGTTGTAGAACAGCGCGGCCGGCACCACCCGGGACAGCACCGCCGAGTCGAGGGCATGCAGCCGCTGCCAGTTGCCGAAGGCGAAGTTCGCCCAACCGAAGCCGAGCTTGGCCGGCGGCACGGCTGCCTCGAAGGTGCGTACCGGCCAGCCGAACCAGGCCGCGGTGAGCTCGTCGGTGCGGGTTTCGGCCTGCACCGCACCGGCCTTAGTGGCTACGGCGGCCAGTTCCGATGGGTCGAAGGTGTGCAGGTCGACCACCGCCTCCAGCGCCGCGGCTCGCGAGGAGGAGTCCAGCTCGGCCTTGGGCCGTGACCAGTCGCGCAGCTGCGGCAGCCGGGTGATCCGGGTGGTTGCCCACCAGGTCAGCCGGGACAGCCGGCGCGCCACGAAATCGCCGTACCGGGTCGGCTCGCCGGCGAAAACGAACCGGCCACCGGGCTTGAGCACCCGCAGCACCTCGCGCAGCGCCAGTTCGACGTCCGGGATGTGGTGCAGCACCGCGTGCCCGACCACCAGGTCGAAGTGGTCATCGGGGTACGGGATGGATTCGGCATCAGCCACCCGGCCCTCGACCTCGAAGCCCAGCTGCGCGGCGTTGCGCTGGGCGACCTCGACCATGCCCGGGCTCAGGTCGGTGACGTGGCCCTCGTCGAGCACCCCGGCCAGCTTGAGGTTGAGCAGGAAGAACCCGGTGCCGCAGCCGAGTTCCAGCGCCCGCTGGTAGGGCCAGCCACCGGTGCCGGCGACGTGGCTGAACCGGTCTCGGGCGTAGTCGATGCAACGCTGGTCGAAGCTGATCGACCACTTCTGGTCATAGCTGCCGGCTTCCCAATCGTGGTAGAGCACGTTGGCAAGCTTCGGATCGTGCCAGGCCGCCTCGACCTCGGCGGCGGTGGCCGGCTGCACGTTGGCCATGCTCAGTTGCCCACGAACTCGGCCTTGCCGGGGCCGTGCTCGATGAACGAGGCCATCCCCCGCTGCTTGTCCTCGGTGGCGAACAGGCTTGCGAACACGTGGGATTCGAGCCTCAGGCCGCTGGCCAGGTCGGTGTCCAGGCCACCGTCGATCACCGCCTTGGCCGCCCGCAGCGCCAGTGCTGGGCCCTTGGCGAACTTCGCGGCCATCGCGTACGCGGTCGCATAGACCTCATCGGCCGGCACCACCGCGTCCACCAGCCCGATCTGGGCGGCCTCGTCGGCGTCGATGAACCGTCCGGTGTAGATCAGGTCCTTGGCCTTGGCCGGGCCGATCAGCCGGGGCAGCCGCTGGGTGCCGCCGGCGCCGGGGATGATGCCGAGCTGGATCTCCGGCTGGCCCCACTTGGCGTTGTCGGCGCTGATCCGGAAGTCGGCGGTCAGCGCGAGCTCGCAGCCACCGCCGAGCGCGTAGCCGGTCACGGCCGCGATCACCGGCTTCGGGATCCGGGCCACCGTGTCCAGCGCCGAGGTCAGCGCGGTGGCGTGGCGCTGCATCTGCTGCGGGCTCATCCGGTGGAATTCCTTGACGTCGGCGCCAGCCACGAACACCTTCGGCCCGCCCCACAGGATCACCGCGCGGATGTCATCGCGCCGGGTGCACGCTTCTGCCAGCTCGCGCAGTTCCTCCTGCACCTGGCTGTTCAGCGCGTTTACCGGTGCCCGGTCGATCCGGATGGTCGCTACCGAGCCGCCGGCGACGTCCCCGTCAGTGTCGATCTCAAGCTTCACGAACTCAGTCATGGCCGCGAGCCTACCGAGATCGGCCGCCAGCCGGACCGCCCACCGGTGTCGACAACCGCCGATCAGCCGCTACTGGGCACGGGCGAAGAAGCGGCCGGCGGCGCGCTCGACGGTCAGCGGCAGCTCGAAGGCGGCGGACAGCAACTCCGAGGTCAGGACGTGCTCGATCAGGCCTTGCGCGACCACCTTGCCGTGGCCCAGCAGCAGCGCGTGCGACATGCCGGCCGGGATCTCCTCGACGTGGTGAGTGACCAGCACGATGGCGGGCGCGGCCGGATCGGCCGCGAGCTTGGCCAGCCGGCGCAACAGGTCCTCCCGGCCGCCCAGGTCCATCCCGGCGGCCGGCTCGTCGAGCAACAGCAGCTCCGGATCGGTCATCAGGGCGCGCGCGATCTGCACCCGCTTGCGCTCGCCCTCGCTGAGCGTGCCGTAACGGCGGTCGGCCAGCTCGGCAACCCCGAACCGGGCCAGCAGCATCCGGGCCCGCCGGACGTCCAGGCGGCCGTAGGCCTCTCGCCAGCGCCCGATCACGGCGTAACCGGCCGAGACCACCACGTCGATCACCTGCTCGCCGCCTGGGATCCGCTGGGCCAGCACCGAGGACGACAGGCCGATCCGGGGCCGCAGCTCGAACACATCCACGGCGCCGAGCCGCTCACCGAACACCCCGACGACGCCTGAGGTGGCGTGCATGGTGGTGGCGGCCAGCTGCAGCAGGGTGGTCTTGCCGGCGCCATTCGGGCCGAGCACCACCCAGCGCTCGTCCTCCTCGACCGTCCAGTCGATAGCCTCCAGCAGCAACTTGTCGCCACGCCGGACCGTCACCTGCTGGAACTGCAGGATCGCGTCGGGGTTTACTTCGAAGTCAGGTACCACCACGAGGCCATCCAACTCCTACAGTCACTGTCGGGCAGAACCGGGCATTGCTAGCTCAGCGTAAGGTGCGGACGAAATGGAACCAGCAGCAGATCTGACCCGGGGCCTTGCGCGCCGCCTCGGCTGGACCAGCGCCTGGGCCGGTGGGCCCCTTCGCGCCTGGCCTGGACGGCCGTTTCCGCTCGGCGCCAGCTGGGACGGCGAGGGCACCAACTTCAGCATCTGGTCACCGAGCGCGACCAAGGTCGAGGTGTGCCTGTTCGACGGCACCGGCGGTGAGCACCGGGTGCAACTGGCCGAGCAGAGCTTTCATATCTGGCATGGCTACCTGCCCGGGATCAACCCCGGGCAGCGTTACGGCTACCGGATCACCGGCCCGGACGACCTGCGGATCGGCCAGCGACACAACCCGGCAAAGCTGCTGATCGACCCGTACGCCCGCGCTATCGAGGGCGATTTCGTCAACGATCCGGCCTGTTACGGCGACAACGACCTGGATTCGGCAGCCTTCGTCCCGCGCTCGGTGGTGGTACTCGACGACGGGTTCCCGTGGGGCACCGACCGGCGGCTGAACACCCCGTGGGACGACACGATCATCTACGAGCTGCATGTGAAGGGCTTCACCGCCCGACACCCGGACATCCCGGACGACCTGCGCGGCACCTACGCCGGCCTGGCCCACCCGGCCGCGATCTCCTACCTCAAGGAGCTCGGGGTGACCGCGGTCGAGCTGCTACCGATCCACCACTTCGTGCACGAACCGCAGCTGCAAAAGCGCGGCGCGAAGAATTACTGGGGCTACAACTCGATCGGCTTCTTCGCCCCGCACGCGGCCTACGCCACCCACACCGGCCGGCTGGGCGGCAACCAGGTCCGCGAGTTCAAGGCGATGGTCCGGGCGATGCACGCGGCCGGCATCGAGGTGATCCTGGACGTCGTCTACAACCACACCGGTGAGGGCCCGCCGAACGGGCCGGTGCTGTCCTTCCGCGGCATCGACAACACCGGCTACTACCGGCTGGACCCGGCCGACCGGTCGAAGTACCTGGACTACACCGGTTGCGGCAACACCTTCGACGTGCGCACCCCAGCGGTGCTGCAACTGGTGATGGACTCGCTGCGGTACTGGGTGACCGAGATGCACGTGGACGGCTTCCGGTTCGACCTGGCCTCAGCGCTTGCCCGCTCGCTGCACGACGTGGACAAGCTGTCCTCGTTCTTCGACACCATCCATCAGGATCCGGTGATCAGCCGGGTAAAGCTGATCGCCGAACCGTGGGACGTCGGCGACGGCGGCTACCAGGTCGGTGAGTTTCCGCCTTTGTGGACCGAGTGGAACGGCAAGTACCGCGATACGGTGCGCGACTTCTGGGCGCACGGGGCCGGCGGCGTGCGGGACCTGGCCTACCGGCTGACCGGCTCGTCGGACCTGTACGCCGATGACGGCCGGCTGCCGTTCGCCTCGATCAACTTCGTCACCGCCCATGACGGTTTCACCTTGCGCGATATGGCTACCTACCAGCGCAAGCACAACGAGAACAACGGTGAGCAGAACCGGGACGGCACCGACGACAACCGCTCGATCAACTTCGGCGTCGAGGGCGAGACGCCCGATCCGAGCATCAGCGGGTTGCGGGTGCGCCAGGTCCGCAGCCTGCTGACCACCCTGCTGCTGTCCACCGGGGCGCCGATGCTGGTGGCCGGCGACGAGCGGTTTCGTACCCAGGGCGGCAACAACAACGCCTACGTCCAGGACAACCCGACGTCCTGGCTGGACTGGTCGGACTCGGCCGAGGCTGCCGACCTGCTCGCGCTGACCCGCCGGCTGATCGCGCTGCGCAGGGCCTCGCCGGTGCTGCGGCAGCGGGCATTCTTCGAGGGCCGGCCGGTCGCCGACGGCGACGGCTGCAAGGACCTGGCCTGGTTCCACCCGGCCGGGCACGAACTCGGCGATTCGGACTGGTTCGATGCCGGCCTGCGCACCATTGGGATGTACCTGGACGGTCGGGGTCTGCGCCACCGTGGGCCGCGCGGCGAGGTGATCATCGATGCCTCGTACCTGATCGTGCTGCATTCCGGTGACGACCCGGTGGCATTTCAGCTGCCGGGCGCGCCGTGGGCGGCAACCTACCTGCCGGTGATCGACACCAGCCTGCCGGCCGGTGGACCGCGCTCGGACGAGCCGCTGCAGGCCGGCTCCGAGCTGATCGTGCAAGCCCGCACCGTGCTGGTGCTGCGCGCCGAACGCGGCTAGGCCCGCAGGCTTCAATCGTCGGAACGAGGACGGGTCATGGCCCGTCCTCGTTCGGACGTTTCGCTGATGCCCGGCTACAGCTGGACGGCGGTGGCCACCAGCCCGAGCTCGGCGTGGTTGGCCAGCAGCGGGTGGCTGGGCAGCACCCGAACCGTGTAACCGAACGGGCCGGCCTTCTTCAACGGCAGGTCGCCGGCGAACACGGCCGCACCGTCGCGCTCCTCGGCCAGTTCCAGCGGCAGGATCTCGACGCTGGTCAGCCGGTTGTCGGCGTCGACCGAGCCGTACACCGCCTGCACCACCACATCGGCACAGCGCAGGCCGGACAGCGCGATGTCGGCACGCAGCTGCAAGAAGCCACCCAGGCTCGGGTCACCGTCCACCTGCGACTCGACATGGCGGACCGCGACGTCCTTCCAGGCCCCGCTGACCCAGTTCTTCCAGGCCGACAGTTCCTTGGCAGCGGCGTAATCGGACTCGACCATCCGGGCGGCCGACTCGGCGGCCGGCGCGTAGAGCTTGCGGATGTAGTCGATGACCATCCGGGTTGCCAGCACCTTTGGGCCCAGCGACTTCAGGGTGTAGCGGACCATCGCGATCCACTGGGTCGGGATGCCCTTGGCGTCACGGCTGTAGAAGCGCTGCGCCACCTGATGCTCGATCAGGTCATACAGCGCGGCTGCCTCGACGGCGTCCCGGTGCTCGTCGGTGGTGCCGGCCAGTGAGTCGTCGGCCGACGGGATCTCCCAGCCGTTCTTGCCGTCCTCGCACCACTCGTCCCACCAGCCGTCCTTGATGGACAGGTTCAGCCCGCCGTTGAGGGCCGCCTTCATGCCGGACGTGCCACACGCCTCCAGCGGCCGCAGCGGGTTGTTCAGCCAGACATCGCTGCCCCAGTACAGGTAGCGGGCCATCCCGATGTCGTAGTCGGGCAGGAAGGCGATCCGGCCACGCACCTCAGGATCGTCGGTGAACCGGACCAGCTGGGCGATCAGTTCCTTGCCGCCGTCATCGGCCGGGTGCGACTTGCCGGCCACCACGATCTGCACCGGCCGGTCCGGGTCGGTGAGCAGTCGCTTGAGCCGCTGCGGATCGCGCAGCATCAACGTCAACCGCTTGTAGGACGGCACCCGCCGGGCGAAGCCGATGGTCAGCACGTCCGGGTCGAACGCGGTCGCGGTCCAGCCGAGCTCCACCGGCGAGTAGCCCCGCTCGATGGCGCTGATCCGGATCCGGCGGCGGATCTCGCCGACCAGCCGTTCCCGCAACTCGTGCTTGAGGTTCCACAGTTCGGCGTCGTCGATCTGATCGATGGCGTCCCAGCCCTCGCCGGCGGCCAGCGCGTCGGCGCCGACCACCCGCTCGGCCAGGTCGAGGATCTCGCGCGCCATCCAGGTCGGGGCGTGCACGCCGTTGGTGATCGAGCTGATCGGCACCTCGTCGGAGTCGAAGCCCGGCCACAGGTCGTTGAACATCGACCGGCTGACCCGGCCGTGCAACTGGGCCACCCCGTTGGCGCGCTGGCCGAGCCGCAGCCCCATGTGGGCCATGTTGAACTTGGTCGGATCTTCCTCAGCGCCCAGCGCCAGGATCTTGTCCACCGCGACGCCGGGCACGTTGCCCAGGTAGGCCTCGATCAGGTCGCGATCGAACCGGTCGATGCCGGCCGGCACCGGCGTGTGGGTGGTGAACACGGTGCCGGCCCGGACCGCGGCCAGCGCCTCATCGAAGCTGAGCTTGGACGGGCC
>JBDSAN010000514.1:0-9922 GCA_039922115.1 Jatrophihabitantaceae bacterium | reverse complement strand
GCGGTGCTGCCACGATCTACCGGCGAGGCGGCCTACCTGGCGCGCCGGCACGACCAGCGGGTGACCGGCCGGGCCTGGACCGGCAGTTGGCGGGACCGGCCGCTGCGGCACGCGATCGAGGTGCGCCACGACAGCTTTCGGGCGCCGGCCTTTCTGGAACTGCTGCGCGAGAACGCGGTCGCGGCGGTGATCGCCGACACCGCCGGCCGCTGGCCGCAGTTCGACGAACTCACCACTGATTTCGGCTACCTGCGGCTGCACGGCGCGCGCGAACTCTATGCCAGCGGCTACACCGAGATCGAGTTGCGGATCTGGGCCGATCGGGTGCGCCGCTGGACCGCGGGCGGTCGCGATGTCTATGTCTACTTCGACAACGACATCAAGGTTCGCGCTCCCTACGATGCAATGGCCTTGCGCGCGCTGCTTGAACAGCCCCAGTCAAGCCAGCCCCAGTCAAGCTAGCTCGGGTCGGGTTGAGACCGGTCGGGTAGCTCGGGCAGCGTCCCGGTCTGCAGGACCTCGCCGGCAACGTCACGCAGCTTTCGGTGCAGTGTCTGGCTGGCCGTGCGCAACATGGCGAAGGCGTCCTCCTGGGTAACCTTGCGATGCGCCATCAGGATGCCCAGGGCGATGCCGATCTCTCGGCTGCTCCGCAGCGCGGTTTCCAGGTTCGCCGAATGGCCTTCGGCGGCGCTCAACGCGACCAGGCTTGAGGCATGCGAGGCGAAGATGGTGGCGATGTCGATGGTCTCATCAGCGAAGCCGTCCGGCCGTTCGCCGTAGACGATCAGCGATGATTTCTGCCCGGAGATAAGCGAGAACGCGAGCGCACTGCGCACCTCGGTTGCCCGGCCGGCCAGCTTGGCGAACTTCGGCCAGCGCTGCTCGTGGGCTAGGTCGCGCACGATGTAGTTGAGTTCCAACCGTGCCGCGTCCAGGCCCGGACCCTCATCCAGGTCTGACTGCAACTGGAACAGCTGGCCGGCGATCTCGTCGGAACTGGCCAGGCTGTGGGCATGGGCCCCGCGCATCGTGACGATGCTCGCGCAGCGGCAGCCCTCGATGTATTTGACTGCAAGATCGACTATTCGGTGAAGTGCTGCCTCGCTGTTGCCCGCTCCACTCACTTCGTTGCCAAGCTCGGCGAAACCGAGCGACAGTTCCAGCATGTCGGATGTTTCCATGATCGCCCTTAGCTCACGACCGGGGTATTTCACGCGTGGCTCCGCTGCTGAACCGCCGCGCATGAGAGTTTTATCAGATGTGTGTGGACCCGGTGCGGGTTGCCCGGCACCTGCGCCGCCCAAAACCGGCACCGCGCACAAGCTGCGCAGCGGCCCGCCGGAAACAGCAACGTTCCCGGGCCGCCCGCACTGCGGCTCGACCCGGGAACGCCTGTTGCTGGTTAGTGCAGGATCCTGCGTCCGGGCTTAGTGGACGAGGCTGGCCAGCGCCAGTTGCGGAGCGAACTTGCTGACGTCGACAGTGCCGACGCCGGTGGCCATGTCGTAGCCGGTGGTCGCGGCCGGGCCGGTGACCCCGCCGAAGGAGATGTCACCGCTGGTGACGTCGACGATGCCCGAGGCGTGCACCCGGTTGAGCAGGTACAGCGCCGAGTTGATGTTGCCGAGCTTGTGGTGGGCTACCTGCGCGGCCAGCGCGACCACGCCGGAGAACATCGGGGCGGCCTGGCTGGTGCCACCGACGATGTGCCAACCGACCCGGCTGGGCTGGAAGCTGTAGTAGAAGATCGCGCCACCGTCGACCGCGGCCGACATCGAGATGTCCGGGGTGCCGCGACGATCGCCGACCACCGACTGCACCCGGTCCTGGAAGTCCGGCCGGTTGAACACGTGGCTCTGACCGCCACCGCCGGCGCCGAAGCCGTCATTCCAGGTCACGTCCGGCGAGAGCCGGTTGCCGGCCGCGTCCAGGTGCATCTGGGTGCCACCGATGCTGGTGGTCAGCGGGTCGGCCGACGGCCAGGAGTTCACCGGGTACGGGTAGAGCCCGCTGCCGTCCAGGTTGAAGTTGGTCACGCCGGTGTCACCGGACGAGGCGAGCATGGTGACCCCGTGCTTGGCCGCGTTGATGTTGGCCGAGCGCAGGTCGAGGATGGACTGCCTGGACGGGAAGGTGTCCTCGGTCGCGCCGAAGCTCTGGCTGATCACGTCGGCCAGGCCGTGGTTGATCACATAGTTCTCGGCGGCCACGATCTCCGGGAATCCGGTCACGCCCTCGGTCTCGGCGACCGGGGTCTCGACCAGCAGGATGTTGGCATCCGGGGCCATCGCGTGGGCGTACTCGACGTCCAGCGTGGTCTCGGTCGCCCAGTTCAGCTGCACCGGGTCCTGGTTGTTGAACGGCGGTACCACGCCGGCCGGCTGGATGATCTGCAGTGATGGCGGGTCGGCAAGGCCGTAGTTCTGGTCAAAGGTGTGCAGGTCGGCCGCGATCGTCGGCGAGCCGAAGGCGTCCACGATCGCGATCGTGCGGCCCTTGCCGGTGATGCCGAAGTTGGCCAGCGGCTGGGTGTTGTAGGCCTGCTTGTACTGGACGGGGGAGTAGCAGGAGATGCCGAGGTTCGCCTGGCAGTAGGCGGTGTCCGGCGGGAACGCCAGGGTTTGGGCCAAGATGTGGTTGGTGACCGACGGGATCGGCCGGGTGGTCACCGTCCGGTGGGCGGCCGGGTGCGCTGCCGCGCTGACCGAACTGGCGGTCGCGGTGGCGGCGGTGGCGCCGAACGCGGTCGCGGCGAGAATCGCGACCGTGATCCGGCCGGATCTGGTTTGCAAAGCACGCATCGTGGCGAGCTCCTTCGTTGTGATGTGACCGGGCCGTTGCCCGGTCCGCAAGTATGGTGAAACCAACCGGGTGAATCGCACAAGTGCCGAACCAAGGCCAGTTACCCGAATGGTGGAGGTTTCTGTGCCCGCAATAGTAAGCTGGAACCTAATACGTCCTGTTTTATGGTGATTTCGAGCTCATCGATATTGGTGACGGGTGCGTCCGGCTTTGTTGGATCGAGGCTGTGCCAGGCGCTGATCAAGGCCGGTTACCAGGTCCGAGCCATGACCCGGCACCCGGACAGCTATCACGGTGCCGGTGAACCGGTCGCCGGCGACGTGCACGATGCGGCCTCGCTGGTCGGGCCCCTGACCGGCGTCGACACCGCCTACTACCTGGTGCACTCGCTGGGCTCGGATGACTTCGAGCAACTGGACGCCAAGGCCGCCCAAGCCTTCGGTGAACAGGCCGCGGCGGCCGGCGTCAGCCGGATCGTCTACCTGGGCGGCCTTGGCGCCGACGGTGCGGTGCTGTCGGCGCACCTGCGCTCGCGACGCGCGGTGGAAGGCCTGCTCGGCCAGGCCGGCGTCCCGGTCACGGTGCTGCGAGCGGCGGTGGTGATCGGTCACGGCGGCATCTCGTGGGAGATCACCCGGCAACTGGTCGATCACCTGCCGGCGATGCTGGCTCCGCGCTGGGTCAACACCCGCAGCCAGCCGATCGCGCTCGCTGACGTGGTCAGCTACCTGGTCGGGGTGCTCGATGACCCGGCAACCGGCAGCGTGGTCTATGAGATCGGCGGCCCAGAGGTGCTGAGCTACCTGGAGATGCTGCGCCGCGCGGCCCGGATCCAGAACCGGCGCACCTTGCCTGTGCTGATCGTGCCGCTGCTCACCCCGAGACTGTCCTCGGCCTGGCTGGCGCTGGTCACCGATGTGGACCTGTCCACCGCTCGCAACCTGGTCGACTCGATGACCACCGAGGTGGTCGTGCGCGACCGATCGATCGCGAAGGTGGTGCCACTGCGCCCGATGGGCTATGACGACGCGGTGCGCGCTGCGCTGGCCGAGCGGGCCGAGCCAACCACCGATCAGGGTGGCGATCTGAGCGCCCACCGATGACCAGCCCGGTCGGCTGGCAACACCGACTGGGTCGCCTGGTCGGTGCCGCGCTGGTCGAGAAAGTGCCGCGTAATCACCTGGAAACCGATGACGCGTTCCGGCGCCGGCGGATCGTGGTCGCGCTGGTGCTGGTGTTGGGATCGGTGCTCCTGGGCATCTCGCTGTCAGTGCGGCCAGGCAGCCAGGCTTTCTACCCGCTCACCGGGTCGCTGGCCGCGGTCTGGGTGATCGGCGGCTTCGCCTCCGGCCCGCTGCACCTGGGCCGGATCAGCTTCGGTGGCTCGCTGCGCCGGCCGATCCTGACGCCGATCGTGATTGGCCTGCTAGCTGGGGCTGTTTTCGTTACCGGCGCGCTGGTGGTGCGTGAGATCGGGCCGCTGCGCGATTACACCGAGCAGGTGCTGGCACACGCCAGGTACGGCTCACTGCCACTGCTCACCGCGCTGACCCTGCTCAACGGGATCACCGAGGAGATCTTCTTCCGGGGCGCGCTCTACGCCGCGATCGGCGCCAGGCACCCGGTGCTGATCACGACCGTGGTGTACGCGCTTGCCACGGTAGCGACCGGCAACCCGATGCTGGTGTTCGCTGCCGCGACGGTGGGGCTGGTCTGGGGACTGCAACGGCGGGCCTCCGGTGGAGTGCTGGCCCCGATCCTGACCCATGTCACCTGGTCGGCGGTCATGCTGTTCGCGCTGCCACCCCTGTTTCGATAGCGGTTTACTCGTGAATGTAAGGTCGATAGCGTTTCACTCGTTAATATAAGGCATTTCGCGACGAGCCGGCTGACCGTAGGTGCCGAATGCCTCGGTGGCGGCGGCACATTGCGCCTCGTCCAGCACCTGAGGTAGGCCGAGCTGACGGGCCCGCCAGGCGAGCTCGGCGGTGTACTCGACGGCCTCGGCTACCGCCATCGCGGCACCGAGGTCGGCCCCGACCGCCACCACGCCATGGTTGGCCAGCAGCACCGCGCCGCCGTCGCCGAGCGTGTCGACGCAGGACCTGGCCAGCTCCTCGGTGCCGTAGCGGGCATACGGGGCGACCGGTGGCGACTGCCGGCCGGCTCGGACCAGCAGGTAGTGCACCATCGGGATCGGCTCGCCGAGCACCGCGAAGGTGGTCGCGAAGATCGAGTGGGTATGGACGATGGCTGCCACGTCGGGCCGAGCCCGGTAGACGCTCAGGTGCAGGGCAAGCTCCGAGGTGGGCAGCAGGTCGCCGTCGACCTGCTTGCCGTCGGCGTCCAGCACCGGCACGTCGCCGGGGTGCATCCCGGAATAGCGAACTCCGGTAGGGGTGATGGCGATCGCACCGGACCGCTGATCGCGCACCGAGACGTTGCCTGAGGTGCCGCGCACCAATCCGGCGGCGGCTAATTCTTGGCAGGCGTCAATTATCGCGGCGCGCTGGTCGGCGAGTAGCACGGCTGTTTAGGCTACCGGCCATGCGGACAATTGACTGGGTAGCGGGCATGATCCGGATTATCGACCAGACCCGACTGCCTGGTGAGTTGGTCACCGTTGACATCACCGAGGTACCCGAGTTGGTCACCCACATCCAGTCGCTGGCAGTGCGCGGCGCGATGGCGCTCGGGGTGGCCGGTGCGCTCGGGATGGCGCTGGCCGCGCAGCGAGCCGCCGACCGGGGCATCGAATCCGAGGCCGACCTCGACGCCGAGCTGGCCGCTGCCGGCACCCTGCTGAGCCAGGCCCGTCCGACCGCGGTCAACCTGTCCTGGGGCGTGCGTGAGCTGCTCACCGCCCGGGCTGCCGGCGCCGGCCCGGCAGAACTGCTGACCGCTGCGCTAGCGATCCGCGACGCTGACATCGCGACCAACCAGGCGCTCAGCGATCGAGGTGCGCAGCTGCTGGCCGGCTCGCGCCGGATGCTCACGCACTGCAACGCCGGTGCACTGGCCGGGGTCGAATTCGGTTCCGCACTCGGGGTGATCGAGCGGTTGCACGCCGCTCAGGAACTCGAGATGGTCTACGTGCCGGAGACCCGGCCGCTGCTGCAGGGCAGCCGGCTGACCGCCTGGGAGCTGGGCCAGCGCGGCATACCGCACCGGATCATCGTGGATTCCGCGGCGGCCGGACTGGTGCTCGGTGGTCAGATCGACGCGGTGGTGGTGGGCGCCGATCGGATCGCTGCCAACGGCGACGTAGCGAACAAGGTCGGCACCCTGTCGCACGCGCTGGCCGCCAGCCACGCCGGCATCCCGTTCGTGGTAGCGGCCCCGGAGTCGACCATCGATGCCGACACCGAGTCCGGTAGCGGCATCTCGATCGAGATCCGCGATCAGGACGAGGTGCTGAATTTGTCCGGTCACCGGGTGGCCGCGCCCGGCAGCGAAGGCTGGAACCCGGCCTTCGATGTCACCCCGGCGGGACTGGTCACCGCGATCGTCACCGAGCAGCGAACCATCCGTGGCCGGGCCGCCAGCAGGACCTAGCCCACACCCCGGCTGACCGGCCTGAGGCCCGCAAGGGCCGGACGGTTAGATGGTGGCGTGTCCGCCGAACGCCACCCGCTCGATGAGCATTTCCTGACCACCGTCGCGCAACTGACCGCCGCCGAGGTCCGCCGAGGTCCTGACCAACCGGTGCAGCCGGGCAGCCAGCTGAGTGTCGAGCTCGCCGAGCGGCTGTTCACCGCGCAGTGCCAGTCCCGGCACGTCGACCTGGCCGCGGTCTGGATGCAGTCCCAGGGCCGTGGCTACTACACGATCGCCTCGTCCGGGCATGAGGGCAACGCGGCGGTGGCCGCCGCCCTTCGTCCGGACGACCCGGCGCTGCTGCACTACCGCTCGGGTGGCTTCTACTGCGCCCGATCCCAGCAGCTGCCCGGCCACGATCCGGTGCGCGACATCCTGCGCGGGGTGGCCGCGGCAACCGGCGAGCCGATCGCCGGCGGTCGGCACAAGGTGTTCGGCAACGCCGCGCTGTCGGTCATCCCGCAGACGTCCACGATCTCCTCGCACCTGCCCCGGGCGGTCGGCCTGGCCTTCTCGCTCGGCCGGGCCAAGCGGCTCGGGGTGAGCACCCCATGGCCCCGGGACGCGATCGTGGTGACCAGTTTCGGGGACGCCTCGGCCAACCACTCGACCCTGGTCGGCGCGGTCAACACCGCTTCGAACACGGTCTATCAAGGCCTGCCGATGCCGCTGCTGATGGTCTGTGAGGACAACGGTATCGGTATCAGCACCCGCACCCCGGCGGGCTGGATCGGCCAGCGTTTCTCAGCCATTTCCGGACTGCGCTACCTCGCGGTGGACGGCTGCGGGCTGGCCGATGCCTACGACGCGGCACGGCAAGCGGTCGACTACGTCCGGGCCTCCCGCAAGCCGGCGTTGCTGCACCTGAAGACGGTGCGCTACCTGGGCCATGCCGGCTCCGATGCCGAGGTCGCCTACCGGAGCCCGGCCGAGATCGCCGGTGACTACGCCCGCGATCCGCTGGTCGCCACGGCCCGGCTGCTGGCCGCGGCCGGGGTGGCCGATGGCGCTGAGCTGGTGGCTCGCTACGAGCGGGTACGCGAGCTGGCCAGGACGAGCGCCATCGAGGCGATGGCCGAGCCGCAGCTGAGCACCGCCGAGCAGGTGATCGAGCCGCTGGCGCCCCGCCGGCCGGCCGAGCAGGCCAGCTCGGCCGGCGCTGGCAGCGTCACCGAGCAGGGCCGGCAGGCCGCGTTCGGGTCGAAGCTGCCCGAGCAGGAGGGCCCGCTCACCCTTGCCCAATCGATCAACCGGGCACTGCATGATGAGCTCGCCCGCCGTCCCGAGGCGCTGGTCTTCGGTGAGGACATCTCGGTCAAGGGCGGCGTGTACGGCCTGACCCGTGGCCTGCGCAAGGCCTTCGGCGCCGGCCGGGTGTTCGACACGATCCTGGACGAGCAGGCGATCCTGGGCGTTGGCCTGGGCGCTGGCCTGGCCGGCTTCCTGCCCATCCCGGAGATCCAGTACCTGGCCTACCTGCACAACGCCGAGGATCAGCTGCGGGGCGAGGCAGCCACCCTGCAGTTCTTCTCCCAGGGCCAGTACCGCAACCCGATGGTGGTCCGGATCGCTGGCCTGGGCTATCAGAAGGGCTTCGGCGGGCACTTTCACAACGACAACTCGGTGTCGGTGCTGCGCGACGTGCCGGGGCTGGTGCTGGCAGTGCCGGCACACCCGAGCGATGCCCCGGCGATGCTCCGAACGTTGCTGGCCGCCGCTGCTACCGACGGCACGGTTGGCGTCCTGCTGGAGCCGATTGCCCTTTACCACCAACGGGATCTGATCACGCCGGGGGACGGCGGCTGGCTGGCCGACTACGACCCGCCGGAGCTGTGGGACCAGCACCACGTCCCGATCGGACGGGCCCGCTGCTGGCCGGTCGAGCCGGACCGGCCCGGCGAGCCCGCGCTGACTTTCCTGACCTTCGGCAATGGCCTGCCGATGAGCCTGCGGGTTGCCAGCACGTTGGCCGCCGAAGGGGTGGGCAGCCGGGTGCTCGACCTGCGCTGGCTCAACCCGCTACCGGTCGAGGACATCCTCGCCGAGGCCGGCCGTACCGGCCGGGTGCTGATCGTCGATGAGACCCGGCGCAGCGGCGCGGTGTCGGACTCGATCATCGCGGCCCTCATCGACGGTGGCTTCGCCGGTTCGATCAGCCGGGTAACCAGCGCCGACAGCTTCATCCCGCTTGGCGATGCGGCCCGGACCGTCCTGCTGAGCGAGCCGACCGTGTTGCGGGCAGCCCACGAACTGCTCGACCGCTAGCGGCCAGCCCTCAGACGGTAACCAGCAGGCTGCCCAACCGGGCCATTCCCGAACCGGTACCGACGTTGACCGCGTAGGTGGTGATCGCGTGCCGGCCGGCCGGCAGCGTCAGGGTGATCAGGTAGCCCGGGTGCGGACCGGCTCCCTTGGCCCTGGTGACGTCCGGACGGGCAACCGGGGCGCGCAGATAGCCGGCGAAGTGGCCGTCGTAGAAGATGCCGATGTAGAGCGAGACCGTCTTGGCGTCCGGGTCCATCGCCCAGCCGGTCAGCCGGACCTTGTGGCCGGGCAGCGCGGTCGCCGAGTCCAGGCTGCCGATCGGCAGGTGCGCGGTGTTCACCGGCAACGGACCGGCCACGTCGGCGAAGTCTTCGGTCAGCCAGAGCGTGCCGGTCCGCGAGTCGATGTAGGTGTCGATGCCGACGTAGTGCACCGCGGTGGACAGGATGTTGAGCCGGTGCCCGTCTGAGGGCGGGCGCTCGTTGTACATCGAGATTTCCAGCGAGTCCGCGCCGTGGCTGGTGCGGTCGGTGGTCCAGCCGATGTTCTCGGCAGCCGCGTGCCAGCTGACCCCGGCCTGGCTGATCCGGACGCTGAACACCGGCTCGCCGGGCAGCTGGTGCGACAGCACGTTCGCGGCCGCCATCGTCAGGTTGTGCCGGCGGGCGCTGCTGACCAGGGCGGGGCTCCAGCCCAGTGCCGGCAGGTGGTTGGCGGCTCGCTCGGAGTTGAGCAGTGCCAGTACCGCCTGGGCCGCACCCGCCTCGGCCGGAGTAGCGGCCTTGGCCGATGGCATCAGGCCGAAGGCGGCGCTGGCGAGGACGGTGAAGGCGGCAACTGCTCCCAGCGCAGCCCGGCGGGCTGGCGTGTGATGGCCGGCGGTGGTTGCTCGGGCTGACACCTTGGGGTTTCCCAATCTCGCTTCAGCCGGCCTGGTGCCGGCATCCCTGGGTGCCCAATCGGCAGCCGCGGGCGCAACCTTACACGTTCGGTCACATTGAGTGACCGGATGCTCACTGCGCGTCGGCTACGTCACGTGCCCTATCCATCAACGGGGGCGAAAGCGGTCATCACCGCCTCTGCATAGCGCAGCGACTCGTCCGGGTCAGCGTCCGGCGAGCCGACTCTGGGGTCGAAGTTGAGATCCAGGAAAACCTCGGTCACGCCCTGCCCGGCCAACCCGGCCAGGTCGGCCCGGATCTGGTCGGCGTTGCCGTGCAACGGCCGGCGGTCGGCCGAGCCGTCCGGGGACTCG
>JBDSAN010000513.1:0-10566 GCA_039922115.1 Jatrophihabitantaceae bacterium | reverse complement strand
GGTCCGGCCGGCCGGACCGCGGTGTTGCAGGCAAGCCGCACCGCTGCCGGGGACTGGCAACTGCCGACCGACGCGATCACGGTCGCCGGAAACTGGCAAGTCACCGTCGTGGTGAGCAGGCCCGGCCGAGTGGCGATGAGCGCCGATTACCCGTGGACGGTCGGAGGACGGGTTGGCGGGCCGGCCCGCTTGGTCGTCTCGCAGGCCCGGCTCGCTCCGCTGGCCGGCGCCGGCGCTGCGGGTTTGACCTTGGTACTGCTCGGCATTGCGCTAGTCAGCTTGCTTCGGCGCAGGCGCCGCGATCGGTTGATACCGGGATGGCCGCCGCCGTTGGATCAGCTGCGGTCGCCTGGGCCGGCAATCGATGGCCGCGATCGGGCGCATGCGGACGTGAGCTAATCGGCAGTCCGCCACCGGTTGCGGTCGGGTTGCCATCAGCAGCGCGGCAGCTAACTGCCTGCGATAGTCAGCTGTTTCGGTCGACAGTCGTCGACTCGCGCACCACCAGTTCGGGTAGGAAGACCACCTGCCGGTGGTGATGAGCTCCGGCGTTGTTCGCCTCGTCGATCAGCAACTCGGTGGCGGTCCGGCCGAGTTCGGTTCGCGGCTGCCGAACCGAGGTGAGCGGTACCGCCGCCGCGGCCGCGAACACGATGTCGTCATAGCCGACGATCGCCACATCGCCGGGCACGTTCAGGCCCTGCCGGGTCATCTGCTGCAGGACTCCCAGCGCGAGCAGGTCATTCGCGCAGAACACCGCGGTCGGTCGCCGGCCGGCGCTGATCGCCGCGATCGCCTCACCGGCCTGCAAACCACAGGCCACGTTGAGAGCGGCGGTATCGAAAACCCGCAGCCGGTTCGACGCGATGCCGGCGGCCGCCAGCGCGGCCCGTGCACCGGCGAGCCGGTCGGCCACCTGCTGGATACCCAGCGGCCCGCCCACGTAGGCGATCCGCCGGTGCCCGGCCTGGATCAGGTGCTCGACCGCCAACCGGCCACCGGCCACATCGTCCACCGATACCGAGCACTGCCCGGTCGCCGAGGCCCGGTCGACCAGTACCACCGGGGTGCCGCGCTGCCGGATCTCCTCGATCAGCGGGCTACCGTGCATCGCCGGCACCAGCAGGATCCCAAAAGCGCGCTGCTCTTCCAGCAGTGACAGGTAATGCTCCTCGCGCACCGGCTTCTCGTCGCTGTTGCACAACACCAGCGACAGGCCGCTGTCGGCCGCCTGCTGCTCTACCCCGGTCGCGATGTCGGCGAAGAACGGGTTCGCGGTGTCGAGCACGATCAACCCGATCGTCCGGCTGCGCCCGGCCCGCAACTGCCGGGCTGCCTCGTTGCGGACGAAGCCGAGTTCCCGAATCGCCTGCTGCACCCGGGCGCGCGTTGCCGGTGACACCCGCTCCGGCCGGTTGAGCACGTTGGACACGGTGCCCAGCGAAACGCCAGCGCGGGCCGCCACCTCGGTGACCCCGACGGACCGCTTCGACACCGCAGCTCCCGACCTCGCACTATCGTTTCAACAACCCGACGGCACTCTACCTGGACCTTCGCCAAATTCGGCTGACCGTTGAGCCTTACTTTGCAATCAAATAGTGCCACCAGCCGGTAACGAGTCCGAAACGACCTGTTGACATCCCCGCCGCCGGGGCCTAGTTTTCCGGATCAGCAGTGAAAGGTTTCATTAACCGAATCGGAGGCGACGTGAGCACTGGCGAGCTGACCGAGCCGCTGCTCGTCCTCGATGGCGCCGCGAAGAGCTTCGGCCCGGTGAAGGCGCTGGTCGACGGCTCGGTGACGCTGTATCCGGGCGAGGCGCACGCGCTGCTCGGTGAGAACGGCGCGGGCAAGTCGACCCTGGTCAAGATCCTGGCCGGGGTGTATCAGCCCGACGGCGGCCGGTTGCTGGTCGATGGCGTGCCGGTCAGCTTCAGCGGGCCGGCAGCGTCGCGCAACGCCGGCGTCTCGATCATCTACCAGGAACCGACGCTGTTCGCCGACCTGACCGTCGCTGAGAACATCTTCATGGGACGGCAGCCGCTCGGCCGGGCCCGGGCCATCGATCGGCGCCGGATGAACGCCGAGGCCAAAGCGGTCTTCGCCCGGCTCGGCATCGAGCTGGACTCCGACCGGCCAGCTCGTGGCCTGTCGGTCGCCGATCAGCAACTGGTCGAGATCGCGAAGGCAATCTCGCTTGAGGCGAAAGTGCTGGTGATGGACGAGCCGACCGCGGCGCTCACCGGCGTCGAGGTCGAGCGGCTGTTCGAGGTGATGCGCACGCTGCGCGAGCAGGGCGCGGCGGTGCTGTTCATCTCGCACCGGCTTGAGGAGGTGTTCGCCAGCTGCCAGCGGGTCACCATCATGCGGGACGGCAGCTTCGTGCGTACCGATGCGATTTCCGAGATCGGGATCGACGACATCATCCGCTCGATGGTCGGCCGGGACCTCGATTCGCTGTTTCCCAAGACCGCCACCGAACCGGGCGAGGTGGTGCTGCAGGTGAGCGAGCTCAGCAGGGAAGGCGTGTTCAGCAACGTGTCCTTCGAGGTGCGCAAGGGTGAGATCGTCGCGCTGGCCGGCCTGGTCGGTGCCGGCCGCAGCGAGGTCGCCCGGGCGATCTTCGGCATCGATGCGCACACCTCCGGCTCGGTCCGGATCCACGGCGTCGAACTGCCCGCGGGCTCGCCGCGGGCGGCGATGGCGGCCGGCATCGCGCTGGTACCTGAGGACCGTCGCCAGCAGGGACTGGTGATGCAACTGGGTATCGACCAGAACGTCGCGCTGGCCTCGCTTGGCCGGCTGAGCCGGTTCGGCCTGATCCGGCGGGCTGATGAGCGCCGGCTGGCGCTGAGCTGGGGACAGCGGCTGCAGTTGAAGTTCGGCCGGATGGGCAACGCCGCGGCGACCCTGTCCGGCGGCAACCAGCAGAAGGTGGTGCTGGCCAAGTGGCTGGCTCGCAATCCTGACCTGCTGATCATCGACGAGCCGACCCGGGGCATCGACGTCGGGACCAAGGCCGAGGTGCACCGGATCCTGGACGGCCTGGTGGCCGAAGGCATGGCAGTGCTGATGATCTCCTCCGAACTGCCCGAGGTGCTCGGAATGGCCGATCGGGTGCTGGTGCTGCACGAGGGCCGGATCAGCGTGAGCCTGCAGCGCGAACAGGCAACTGAGGACACCATCATGCGAGCAGCGTCCGGGCTGCCGGCTGGTGAGGCGGCATGACCGCGCTGAACACCGTTGACCGTCCGACCGCCGGTTGGCAGGTTGCCAGCAGCGCGCTACTACGCGCTCGTGAGCTGGGAATCCTGTTGGCGATCCTGGCTGTTTTCCTAGTTGCCACCGCCAAGAACCATGCCTTCGCCAATTCGCACAGCGTCCAGCAACTGCTCAGCGGCGCCGCCCTGATCGCGCTGCTCGGCGTCGGCGAGACGCTGGTGATCGTGACCCGCAACGTGGACCTGTCGGTCGGCTCAGTGGTGGGCATCTCGGCCTACGTGGTCGGCATGACGTTCAAGCACCACCCGGGCCTGCCGGTGCTGCTCGGCTTCGTCCTCGGGATGGCGATCGGGGCATTCTTCGGTGCGATCAACGGGTTGGTGGTGACCCTGCTGCGGGTGCCCAGCCTGGTCGTCACGCTGGCCGCGCTCTACATCATCCGGGGCATCGATGGTGTCATCGTCAATGGCATCACGATCGACCCAGGCTCGATTCCCAAGGGTTACCAGCAGGTTGGCTACCGGACGCTGTTTGGGCTGCCCTGGCTGGCAATCATCGTGATCGTGGTAGTGGCGGTGGTCGGTTACGCGATGCGCTCCTACCGGGCCGCGCGCGAGCTGTACGCGATCGGGTCCAATCCGGAGGCCGCCGCGCTGGCCGGAATCCGCACTGGGCGAAGGGTATTCA
The DNA here is from genome assembly GCA_039922115.1 of Jatrophihabitantaceae bacterium. GTDB lineage: Bacteria > Actinomycetota > Actinomycetes > Mycobacteriales > Jatrophihabitantaceae > Jatrophihabitans_A. The sequence continues at coordinate 6,657 of JBDSAN010000513.1, read as the reverse complement.
CCGCCTTCCTGGTCAGCGGCACGCTGGCCGGCCTGGCCGGCTCGCTGTTCCTGGCGCTGCACGCGCAGGTCGATGTCACCGGCGGCAACGGCTATGAGTTTCTGGTGGTGGCCGCGGTGGTGGTCGGTGGCGTGGCGATCTTCGGCGGTAGCGGCACGGTCTTCGGTGCGGCGCTGGGCGCCCTGCTGCTGAACACCATCAACCAGGCGCTGGTATCGAGCAAGGTTTCCCCTTTCTGGAACGACGCGATCGCCGGCGCGCTGCTGCTGTCGGCGATCGCCTTCGACCGGTGGTTGAGCTTGCGAGTGGCCCGCAGCCTCCGTTCGGCCTCGGGAGCGCACCGTGATGTCTGAGACCGCGATCAAGCCGCCGACCGTGCCGGCCTATCGGGGCGAGGACGCCGGTTCGGTTGCGCTGTGGCGGCGCGCGCTGCGCTGGGAGGCGGCGCTGCTGGTGGTGCTGGTCGCCGTCCTGATCTTCGGTTCGGCCGAGTCCTCGACGTTTCTCAGCAGCACCACGTTCTTCTTCACCGGCCTGAACATGGGCGAGATCGCGATCATGGCGCTGCCGCTGCTGCTGATCGTGATGGTCGGCGAGATCGACCTGTCGGTCGCCTCGATGCTGGGGCTGTCCGGTGCGGTGATGGGCAACCTGTACCAGAACGGCAGCTCGATCTGGCTGGCGATGGCGGTCGCGCTGCTGGTCGGTGCGCTGGGCGGCGCGCTGAACGGCCTGCTGATCGCCGGCTTCGGACTGCCCTCGATCGCGGTCACCATCGGCACCCTGACCCTGTTTCGTGGCCTGGCCGAGATCATCCTGACCAACCCCACCACGAAGCTGTTCCCGACCTCGCTGACCAAGATCGGGGTGCTGCCGGTTGGCGGCACCCAGCTGGCCTACTCGGCGGCGATCTTTGCGGTGCTGGCTGTGCTGTGCGCGATCGTGTTGCATGCCACCCCGGTTGGACGGTCACTGGTCGCGATCGGCCTGCAACCAGAAGCTGCCCAGTTCTCCGGGATCCGGGTCAAGCGGATCACCTTCGTGCTGTACGTCGTGTCCGGAATCATCTGCGCCTTCGCCGGAATCCTGTTCACCCTGAAGAACTCCTCGGCCAGCTATGGCGCCGGCACCGGGCTGGAACTGACCGTGGTCGCGGTCGTGCTGTTCGGCGGGGTGTCGATCTTCGGCGGTCGGGGCACGGTGGTCGGGGTGGTGCTGTCGGTGATCATCGTCGGCGCGTTGCAGCAGGCGCTGACCCAGATGCGGGTGCAGCCCGAGGTGCAGAACATCGTGACCGGCTCGCTGCTACTGATCAGCGTCATCGTCCCCAACGCCGGCGAGCTACTTGGCCGGCTGAGAGCCCGGACCGGCCGCCGTTAGCCCGCCTTCCGCCGGCCCAGACCTGTGAACCCGTACCCCGACAGTTGCACCGCGACAACCGCTCATCCACGACCGCACGACCTAACAGCGAGAGGAAACACCATGAGTCAGATCCGCGGGTCCAAGAAGAGGATCACCGCTGCGGCCTGCGTCGTCGCGGCAGCAGTCCTGCTCTCGGCATGCAGTTCGTCCAGCAAGACCAGCACGAACTCGACTGCCTCACCCAGCTCCACCGGGATCAAGAAGGGGCTGAAGGTCTACTTCATCCCGAAGGACACTCAGAACCCTTACGAGGTGCTCGCGGACAAGGGCGGCCAGGCAGCGCTGGCCGAGCTGGGTGGTTCGGTGGTGGTCAGCAGCGGTACCGCTGACACTGCGGCAGCTCAGATTCCATCGATCCAGGCGGCAATCCAGGCCAAGGCCGATGCCATCGTGATCGCCGGTAACGACCCGTCGGCGCTGTGCCCGTCCTTGAGCCAGGCGCAGGCGGCCGGCATCAAGGTGGTCTCGTTCGACTCCGACGTCACCTGCCCGGACCACCTGTTCATCAACCAGGCCGACACCGTCCAGATCGGCACGTCCGAGGTTGACTTGCTGGCCAAGGAGATCAACAGCACCGGTGACATCGCGATCCTGTCGGCGGCCGCCAGCGCAACCAACCAGAACGCCTGGATCGCGGCGATGAAGACCCAGTTGACCAAGTACCCGAACATGAAACTGGTCTCGACCGTGTACGGCAACGATGACCCGGCGACCTCGCTGACGGTGTTGCAGGGGCTGCTGTCGGCTTACCCGAACCTGAAGGGCATCATCTCGCCGACCACGGTCGGCATCTCGACCGCCGCCCAGTACCTGTCCACCCACAAGGACATCGCCGCGAAGGTGACCTTGACCGGCCTCGGCCTGCCCTCGCAGATGAAGGCCTACATCAAGGACGGCACGGTCAAGGCCTTCGAGCTGTGGAACCCGTCCGATCTGGGTTACCTGGCCGGCTACGCGGCGGCCTCGCTGGCCTCCGGCAGCGCGAGCCTGGGCACCGGCACCAAGTTCAGCGCCGGCAAGCTGAAGGAATACACCGTGCTGGCGCCGTCGGGCAGCACCGGCCCGTCGGTGATCCTCGGCCCGCCGACGGTCTTCGACAGCAGCAACATCGACCAGTTCAACTTCTAACCTGCCGCTGGGCCGTCCGGGCGCACTGACCTCCGCCCGGACGACCCGGTAGCTCTAGCTCGATTGAGCCGTAGCGGAAGGGTGAAACTCGATGAACCGGCACTGCTTCCTGCTGCGGGTCCGGCCGGACCGACTAGCCGAGTATCGTCAGCGGCACGCCGCGGTGTGGCCGGAGATGCTGCTGGCCCTGCGTGATTGCGGCTGGACGAACTACTCGCTGTTCCTGCGCCCGGACGGCCTGCTGGTCGGCTACCTGGAAGCTGCCGACCTGGCTGCGGCGCAGCAAGCTATGCAAGAGACCGATGTGAACCGGCGCTGGCAGGCCGAGATGGCCGAGTACTTCGTCGAGCTCGACGGTGGCACGCCGGATACCGGATTCCAACTCCTGGAGGAGATCTTCCACCTGGAGGACCAGCTCGATCGTTGGGAAGGCTGAGGTGGCAGGCATGATCGCCAGCAACGCAAGCAGCATCGACACCAGCGCCGGCCCCAGCACCGACAGCCCGAACCTGGCGCGGGTCGGGCGCCGACCGACCCGGGTCGGCCTGGTGGCCGGCGGCCTCGGCGCGTACTGGCCACAGTTCCCGGACCTGCTGCCGCAACTGCAGCGATCGGCGACGACGGTGGCCGATCGGCTGCGGCTGCTGGATTGCGAGGTGATCGATGTCGGCTTCATCTCCGATGCCCAGGACGGTGCTCGCGCGGCCGAGAAGTTGCGGGTGGCCGGCTGCGACCTGATCGTCGGCTTTCTTACCACCTACCTGACCGCCTCGATGCTGGTCCCGATCGCGCAGCGCAGCGACGCGCCGGTGCTGCTGATCAACCTGCAGCCAACCGAGTCGATGGATCACGCGAGCTTCGATACCGGTCAGTGGCTGGCCTATTGCGGCGCCTGCCCGCTGCCAGAAATGGCAAACACCTTTCTGCGCTGTGGAATCGCCTTTCGCTCGGTGTCGGGCTACCTCGACGACGAGCGGGCCTGGCAGCGGATCGGCCAGTGGGTGGCGGCGGCCGGCGTCCGGGCGATGCTGCGTACCGGCCGGCACGGCCTGATGGGTCACCTGTATCCGGGCATGCTCGACGTGTCCACCGACCTGACGCTGGTCACCGCCAACCTCGGCGGCCATGTCGAGGTGGTCGAGTTCGATGACCTGCGGGTGCGGGTGCTGGCCGTCGAGGACAGTGCGATCGAAGCCCGGATGGCTTTGGCCAGCGAGGTGTTCCGGATCGATCCGTCGGTGGCCGAGGTTGACTTTCGGTGGGCTGCCCAGGTCTCGCTCGGCCTGGACCGGCTGATCGAGGACTTCTCGCTGGACAGCCTTGCCTATTACCACCGGGGCCTGGACGGTGAGTTGCACGAGCGGCTCGGCGCCGGGATGATCCTGGGCGCCTCGCTGCTGACCGCGCGCGGGATTCCGGTGGTCGGTGAGTACGAGCTGCGGACGTCGCTGGCGATGCTGATCGTGGATCGGCTCGGTGGTGGTGGCTCGTTCACCGAACTGCAGGCGCTGAACTTCACCGACAACACCGTCGAGATGGGTCATGACGGCCCTGCCCACCTGGCAATCAGCCAGGACCGGCCGCTGCTGCGCGGGCTCGGGGTCTATCACGGCAAGCGTGGCTGGGGTGTCTCGGTCGAGTTCGCGGTCAGCCCCGGCCCGGTCACCACCGTCGGGATCATCCAGCGCCGGGACGGCAGTTTCGCCCTCGCCAGCTCGCAGGGCACGGTCACCCCGGGCCCGTTGCTGCAGATCGGCAACACCACCTCGCGGGTCGATTTCGGTTGCGATCCAGGTGAATGGGTCGATGCCTGGAGTGCGACCGGCATCTCGCACCACTGGGCCCTCGGTACCGGGCACCTGAGCAAGACGCTGCGCGCGACCGCTGACCTGCTCGGCCTCGACCTGGTCGAAGTCACCGGCTGAACACCTCCGATCCGCCGGCCCGCGCCGGACGGGCGTTGAACCGATTGAACGAAAGTGGGAACTAGATGGGCACCACCGACGAGGTGCTGGCGATCCTTCGGCAGCAGCACATCGAGCTACCGTCCTGGGCATTTGGCAACTCCGGAACCCGGTTCAAGGTGTTCGCCCAGCCTGGCGTACCGCGCGATCCGTTCGAGAAGATCGACGACGCCGCCCAGGTGCATCGCTACACCGGTGTGGCACCGAGCGTTGCGCTGCACATCCCGTGGGATCGGGTCGAGGACTACTCGGTGCTGGCCAAGCATGCCGAGGATCGGGGTGTCCGGCTCGGCACCATCAATGCCAATGTTTTCCAGGACGATGACTACCGGCTGGGCAGCGTGACCAACCCGGAGCCACGGATTCGGGCCAAGGCGCTGGCGCACCTGCTCGACTGCGTGGACGTGATGGACGCGACCGGCTCGCGCGATCTCAAATTGTGGTTCTCCGACGGGACGAACTATCCCGGCCAGGACAGCATCGCAGCCCGCCAGGACCGGCTGGCCGAGGCGTTGCAGGCGGTGTATCAGCGACTGGGCGCTGATCAGCGATTGATCCTGGAGTACAAGCTGTTCGAGCCGGCCTTCTACACGATGGACGTGCCGGATTGGGGTACCGCGTTCGCGCATTGCCTGCAACTCGGGCCGAAAGCGCTGGTCTGCGTCGACACCGGCCATCATGCCCCGGGCACCAATATCGAGTTCATCGTGGCCTGCCTGATCCGCGCCAGCAAGCTCGGCGCGTTCGACTTCAATTCGCGATTCTATGCCGATGACGACCTGATGGTAGGTTCGGCCGACCCGTTCCAGCTGTTCCGGATCCTGGCCGAGGTGGCCGAGGGCGCCTCGCTGATCGACCCGGAGATCGCCTTCATGCTTGATCAGTGCCACAACATCGAAGCGAAAATTCCGGGCCAGATCCGGTCGGTGATGAACGTCCAGGAGGCCAGCGCGAAGGCGCTGCTGATTGACCGGTCAGCGCTGGCTGCTGCCCAGGCTGCCGGTGACGTGCTGGCCGCCAATGCGGTGCTGATGGATGCCTACAACACCGACGTCCGGCCGATGCTCGCCGAGCTGCGCCAGGGTCAGGGCTTGGCGCCGGATCCGATGGCGGCCTACCTGGGCAGTGACTATCCGCAGCGGATCGTCGCTGATCGAGTGGGTGGCCAGCCGGCCGGTTGGGGGGCCTGATGAGCGCGCGCGAGGTGGTGGACCAGCTACTGGCCCGGTCCAACCGGTTGGGCTCCGATCCGCGAAACACCAACTATGCCGGCGGAAACACCTCTGCCAAGGGCGTCGAGCTGGACCCGGTGACCGCCGAGCAGGTCGAGCTGATCTGGCTGAAAGGCTCCGGCGGTGACCTGGGCACACTGACCGAGGCCGGCCTGGCGGTGTTGCGGCTGGATCGGTTGCGCGCCCTCGCCGAGGTCTACTCAGGCCTGGACCGGGAGGACGAGATGGTCGCGGCCTTCGACTTCTGCCTGCACGGCAAAGGGGGAGCGGCGCCGTCCATCGATACCGCGATGCATGGCCTGGTGGCCGCGGCGCACGTCGATCACCTGCACCCGGATTCCGGCATCGCGCTGGCCACCGCCGCTGATGGCCAGCGGTTGACCGCGCAATGCTTCGGTGACCGGGTCGTCTGGGTGCCATGGCGGCGACCAGGCTTTCAGCTGGGCCTGGACATCGCGGCCATCCAGGCCGCGAACCCGGCGGCGATTGGTTGCATCCTGGGCGGCCACGGCATCACCGCGTGGGGCGCCACCAGCGCCGAATGCGAGCAGCGGTCGCTGGAGATCATCGCCACCGCCGAGGCCTTTATCGCCAAGCAGGGCAAGGACGAACCGTTCGGGCCGGTGATCGAGGCTTACCTGCCACTGCCGGATTCCGATCGGCGAGCACGGGCGGCTGAGCTTGCCCCGGTGCTGCGCGGGCTGGCTTCCACCGACCGGGCGCAGGTGGCACACTTCAGCGATTCCGAGCCGGTGCTGGACTTTCTGGCCCGGTCCGAGCATCCTCGGCTGGCCGGCCTGGGCACGTCCTGCCCGGATCATTTCTTGCGTACCAAGGTCCGGCCGATGGTGCTCGACCTGCCACCGGACGCGCCGCTGGCGCAAGTCATCGACCGGCTCAAGGCATTGCAC
>JBDSAN010000512.1:0-3425 GCA_039922115.1 Jatrophihabitantaceae bacterium | reverse complement strand
CGATCGATCGCTGCTACGAGCTGATCGGCAGGCTGCGCCAGGTGTGGCGCGGCTTCGACGGTGGCCAGCAGGCACGAGCGCAGCTGGCCGAATTCTTCGCCGACCTCGACGCGCGCTGCCAGCCGATCGAGCAGCGGCCGGTGCAGCCATGACCGAGCTGAACTTTCGGGTGCTCGACATCGGCCCCGAGCCGTTCGCGGCAACCCCGATCCTGACCGTCCGGCTTGCCATCGAGGAGACCACCGGCGAACCGGTGCATGCGATGGCGCTGCGCTGCCAGGTGCGGATCGAGCCGCAGCGGCGCAGCTACGACGATGACGAGGCGCGGCTGCTGCTGGACATCTTCGGCCAGCGATCGCAATGGCCATCAACGGTGCGCTCGCTGCTGTGGACCCAGACCAGCACCATGGTCCAGGGTTTCACCGCTAGCACCGAGGTCGAGCTGCCGCTGCCGTGTAGCTATGACTTCGAGGTGGCCGCGAGCAAGTACCTGCACGCGCTGCACGACGGTGAGATCGCGCTGGAATTCCTGTTCAACGGCACCGTGTTCAGCCATGGCGAGTCGGGCTACGCGGTGCACCAGCTGCCCTGGGACGCCGAAGCGTCCTACCGGTTGCCGGTAACGGTCTGGCGCGCGCTGATGCAACAGCACTTTCCGAACAGTTCCTGGCTGCGGCTGCGCCGGGACACCTTTCAGGCATTGCAGGCCTACCGCACCGGCCGGGCGCTGCTGGACTGGGACGAGGCGGTGCTTGAACTGCTCAAATCGCGCGCGGCCGATAGCTGGGCCGAGCATTGACTCCGACGGCCGGCGACCGGCTCAGCCAGGCGCGTGCGGTGGCCGATGCGGTGCTGTACGAGGGTTACCTGCTCTACCCGTACCGGGCAACCGCGGCCAAGAACCAGTTCCGCTGGCAGTTCGGGGTGCTCGGCCCGCCTGCTGCCAAGGCCGGCATCGGCGAACCGGCCGGCTGCTGGGCCGACTGCCTGCTCGCGGCAGGCGATGCCAGCACCGCCACCCTGACGGTGTACCTGCGGTTCCTGCAGCTGCAGGCCCGGCAGGTGCATGACAGCAGCGGCGAGCCGGTTGCCGAGCTGGCGCTGAGTACCGGCACGGTGTTGAGCTGGGACGAGGCAGTCGCGCACGAGCTCGCATTCGGCCCGTTGCCACTGGCGAAGCTGCGCGCCGGGCTGAGGTTGCCGGTGCTGGTGGCCGGTGGAACCGACCGGGAACCGATCGTCGACCGGGGTCGGCTGGCTGGTGAGCTGGTGCGCAATCGCTTGCCATTGCAGGCAGAACTGCACCTGAGTGTGGAACCGGTTGAGCCGGGCGCGGTCCAGCGGTTGCGGATCGTGCTGACCAACCTAACCGAGCTTGCCGAACCGGATTCCCGACCGGCCGCCCTCGCCGGCTCGCTGCTCGGCAGCCACCTGCTGGTGACCGCTCAGGCGGCTCGCTTCGTGTCATTGCTCGACCCGCCGGCGCAGGCGACCTCGGCCGCGCAGGCCTGCCGCAACGAGCGCTGCTGGCCGGTGCTGGCAAGCCCGGCCGACGACGTGCTGCTGCTGTCGCCGATCATCCTGTACGACTACCCGGAACTGGCGCCGCAGAGCGCTGGCGCGCTGTTCGACTCGACCGAGATCGATGAGATCCTGACCCTGCGGGTGCTGACCATGACCGAGGCCGAGAAGGCCGAGGCGCGCGCCACCGACCCGGCAGCGGCCACGATCATCGACCGGTGCGAGTCGATGTCGGCTGCGGACCTGCAGCAGCTGCACGGTGTCATGCGTGATCCCCGGCTAGCTGAGCGGCCGGGCCTCGACGGGCCGGTGCCGAGCACGCCGATCGCCGATGGTGAGCAGCCCTGGTGGGATCCCGGCATGGATGCCTCGGTGTCGCCGGAGACCGACAGCGTCCTGGTCGGCGGGGTGGCGATCAGCAAGGGCAGCCTGGTCCGGCTGCAGCCGAAGCGGCGGGCCGATGCGCAGGACCTGTTCTTCGACGGCCAGTCCGCCCGGGTGACCGCGGTGCTCGCCGATGTGGACGGCAACACCCACCTCGCGGTGGTGCTGACCGACGACCCGGCCGCTGACCTGCACGAGTGGTACGGCCGCTACCTCTATTTCGCACCGGAGGAAGTCGAACCCTTGCCGGTCCAGCCGGATGCGGCAACACTCATTGACACCGAGCGAAGGGCGCAGCCATGGCAGCCTTGGGAAAGTTGACGTCATTGGTGATCCTGGCCGGGGTTGCTGTCGGAGTCTTCGTCGGTATCCGATCGGTGCCAGATATCCAGCGGTACCTGCGCATTCGGAACATGTAGCGCGACGAGCGGCAGCCAGTGAGCAGCGCGATGAACGAGCCAGCCCTACCGGCCGGCGAGTTCAGCAACCGCGTTCTGGTCGCCGGAATCGGCAATATCTTCCTCAGTGACGATGGCTTCGGCCCCGAGGTCACCCGCCGGCTGATCGAGCGCCGGCTGGCTGAGGGCGGTTCGGTTCAGGGTGCCGCCCGTCCGGACGTCCGGATCGTCGACTACGGCATCCGCGGGATGCACCTGGCCTACGACCTGCTGGACGGCTACCGGGCCTTGCTGATCGTGGACCTGATCCCGCGCGGTGAGCCGGGTCAGGTGCGGGTGCTGCAGGTGGACGAGGCCGGGCTGGCCGGCGGCTCGTTCGACGCGCACGGGATGGACCCGGCCTCGGTACTCGGCACCGTGGCGGCACTCGGCGGCCGGCTACCGACCACCTACGTGATCGGCTGCGCACCGGTGACCGTCGCCGAGGGGTTGGGCCTGTCCGAGCCGGTCAGCGCGGCCATCGAGGCTGCCCTGGCCGCCGTCGAGCGGCTGCTGGCTGGACCGCTGGCTGGCGTCCAAGCCGCGAGCGGCGCGCGTGCCCGGTCCCGGTTCACCGTGCGGGGCGTGGTGCAGGGCGTCGGGTTCCGGCCGTACGTGTATGCCCTGGCTCGCCAGCTCGGACTGTCCGGCGAGGTGCGCAACACCGGCGACGGCGTGCTGATCGAGGTCGAGGGAACGTCCGGCCAGGTTGCCGAGTTCGGCGACCTGCTGCCCAAGGGAGTACCAGCGCTGGCGGTTATCGAAGCACTGGATCAGCAGCCGGTGCCGGTGCGCGGCGGCACCGAGTTCCGGATCGCGGCCAGCGCGGCAGGGCCCGGCCGCACCTTCGTCTCGCCCGACCTGGCGACCTGCGCCGATTGCCTGGCCGAGCTGGCCGACCCGGCCGACCGGCGCTACCAGTACCCGTTCATCACCTGCACCAACTGCGGCCCGCGCTTCACCATCATCACCGACCTGCCCTATGACCGGGCCGCCACCACGATGGCCGGCTTCGAGTTGTGCCCGCCCTGCGCTGCCGAATACGCCGACCCGGCCGACCGGCGCTTTCACGCCCAGCCGATC
>JBDSAN010000511.1:0-4768 GCA_039922115.1 Jatrophihabitantaceae bacterium | reverse complement strand
GAAGGCTCGGCTACCTGCTGTTGGGCCAGGAACCGGTTCAGGTTCTGACGCAAGCTGATTTGCCGATCGCCGAGGTGGTCGGCACTGCGAAAGCTGCACAGCCAGCGCAGGCCGCGCGGCAGGCTGGGCACGTCGGCCAGGTCGATCAGCCAGGTCGCGCTGCGCTGGCTGAAGCCGTAGTCGACCGGGTCGCGGCGGCGATGGCTGACCTTGACCTGGTAGCAGGCCGGTGTCGCCGGATCGGTTACCGGCCGGTCGCGCCGGGCTGCCTCGGTTACCACTGGGCGCCCAGGCTGCGAGCCGCGTCCACCCCGGATCGGCAACCGTCCTCGTGAAAGCCCCAGCCGTGGTAGGCGCCGGCGAAGGCCAGCACACCGTCGTTGAGCTCGGGCAGTCGCGCCTGCGCGGCGACCGAATCCGGCGTGAAGATCGGGTGCTCGTACACCATCCGGGCGATCACCTGGTCAGCCGCGACGGCGCCCTCGTCGTTGAGCGTCACCAGGTACCGGCTGCTGGTGTCCAGCCGCTGCAACCGGTTCATGTCGTAGGTGACGTGCGCGCTGGCGGCATCGGCAGTGCAGTCGGGCAGCCGGTAGTTCCAGGACGCGCGCGCTCGCGATGCCCGTGGCAGCACCGAGGTATCCGAGTGCAGCGAGGTCGGGTTGCGCGAGTAGCGGATCGCCGAGAGCACCTGCTGCTCGGCCGCGCTCGGTTCGGCGAGCAGCCGCAGCGCCTGATCGGGATGGGTGGCGATGACCGCGCCGTCGTAGTGCTGCGCGACCTGCGGGTCGTCGCTGAGCCGGACCAGGACGCCAGCAGCCTCACGCTGCACGCTGTGTACCGGGCTGGCGGTGTAGACCGCGCTCAGCGACTTGGCCGCGCGCTCGACGTAGCGGGCCGAACCGCCGACCACGGTGCGCCACTGCGGTGAGCCGGTCACGCTCAACATGCCGTGATTGTCCAGGAACTCGAACAGGTAGCGGGCCGGGTACTGCCCGGCCAGTTCAGGCGCGCACGACCAGACCGCCGAGATCAGCGGGGTGATGAAGTGCTGCCGGAAGTACTTGCTGAACCGGCCGGCCGCGAGAAAGGCGTCCATGGTCTGGCCGGCGGTCGCCGATTCGGCCGGCTGCGCCAGCAAGCCGCGGGCCCGGCGGTGGAATCGCTTCACCTCGCTGAGCAGGTACAGGTAACGCGGCCGGGCCAGGTTGCCGGCCGACGGGAACAGCCCGGCCAGCCCGAGCGCGCCGGCATATTCCAGGCCGCAACCATCGCAACTGATCGCCATGCTCATTTCCGAGTCCTGGGTGGCAATGCCCAGTTCGCTGAACAGCCGCAGCAGGTTCGGGTAGGTACGCTCGTTGTGCACGATAAAGCCGGTGTCGACCTGTACCGCGCGTCCGAGCTCGTCGGTCAGGTCGTGGGTGTGGGCGTGGCCACCGAGCCGGTCATCAGCCTCGTACAGGGTGACCTCAGCCACGTTCTGCAGGATGTAGGCGGCAGTCAGCCCGGCCACGCCGCTGCCGATTACAGCGATCCGACGTCGGCTCATGGTTGACCCTTCTGCTCCTGGATGTCAGTAGGTTATTCGAGCGGAACCGCTCCTTAGCTGACCTAGGAAATTCGGAGCATCGCGCCGTCCGGATGGCTGGTAACCGGGTAGCAGGCCATTCAGCGCAAACTGGGCGGCGAGCTGATGCCACAGCCTCGGCCGGCGCAGCATCGCGTGTCGACCGCCCTCGATCCGCACCAGGGTCGCCGGGATGCCGGCTGCCGCCAACCGGGCGGTGAACGCGGCGCTACCGGCCGGGCTGGTCATCCGATCGGCGGTGCCGTGTACCAGCAGCACCTCACGTCCGGCGAGTTGTTCGATCGGCTCGGTCGGCGGTAGCCAGGGCGCCAGCCCGACCACGGTGCGCACCTGCGGGTGGCCGGCCACCCGCATCGCGGTCCGCCCGCCCATCGAGTGGCCGACGATCCCGAACGGCAGCTGGCCGAACCGCTCGCTGAGCTGGGCCAGCGCCCATTCGGCGTCCGCGACCGGTGCTGGCTGCTGGCCGGGCGCGGCGTTCCAGCCCCGGGTCCGGTAGCGCAGCCGGGCAACCACCACCCGGCCACCGCCCTGGGCCGCGATCGCGCGGCCGAACGGGATCATCCGCAGCACCGACAGCTGGCCAGGACGGACCGGTTCACTGCTCGATTCCTGGCCGCCGTGCAGCAGCAGCACCACGGCCACCGGCTCGGCGCGGCGGCCGGCCAGCCGGCGGGTGTACAGGTCGTCCACCAGCAGTTGCGGTCGCGATTCGGTCATGGCCGCAACCGTACTGAGCGCCGGCAAATCCTCAGCTGGCAGCCGCCGGGCGGCGCAGCCGCTGCCGGCCAGCTGCGAGGCGATAGATTCACCGACTGTGGACCCCCGAACCGGACTGCCCGTGGTCGGCATGGTCGGCGCTGGGCAGCTTGCCCGGATGAGCCACCAGGCCGCCATCTCACTAGGCCAGTCGCTGCGGCTACTGGCCGATACCCAGTCCGACGGTGCCGCGCTGGCCGCCTCGGACGTCGTCATCGGCGACTACCGGTCGCTGGCCGATCTGACCGAGTTCGCGGCTGGCTGCGACGTGCTGACCTTTGATCACGAGCACGTGCCCGGCGAGCACCTGCAGGCGCTGGTCAAGTCCGGGGTGACCGTGCTGCCCGGGCCCGAGGCGCTGCGGTTCGCCCAGAACAAGGCCGCGATGCGCACCCGGCTGGCTGAACTCGGCGTGCCCGGCCCGCGCTGGCGGGACCTGTCCGTCGAGGCTGACCCGCGAGCGGCACTGGTCGCCTTCGGCGCCGAGGTCGGCTGGCCGCTGGTGGCCAAGGCGATCAGCGGCGGCTATGACGGCCGGGGGGTGTGGGTGCTGGCATCGCTGGCCGAGGCCGAGCCGCTGCTGGCCAGCGGCACCGCGCTGCTGGTCGAGGCCCGGGTCGACATCGACTACGAGGTCGCTGCCCTGGTCGCCCGCTCGCCGTTCGGCCAGGGGGCGGCCTGGCCGGTGGTCGAGACCGTCCAGCAGGACGGCATCTGCACCGAGGTGATCGCACCGGCGCCCAGGTTGGACCCGGAACGCGCCGAGTTCGCCACCGAACTCGCGCTGCGGATCGCCGAGCAGCTGGGCGTGGTGGGGGTGCTGGCGGTGGAGCTGTTCGTGGAGCGATCCGGCCGGCTGCTGGTCAACGAGCTCGCGATGCGACCACACAATTCTGGCCACTGGACGATCGAGGGCGCCCGGACCTCGCAGTTCGAGCAGCACCTGCGCGCGGTGCTGGACTACCCATTGGGCAGCACCGCGCCGACCGCCGAGGTGGTCGTGATGGCCAACGTGCTGGGCGGCCCGGACGACACCGCGCCGGCGCTGGACGAGCGGGTCCACCACCTGATGGCGCGCTGGCCGGACGTGAAGATTCACCTGTACGGAAAGGGATTCCGGCCCGGTCGCAAGGTCGGGCACGTCACCGCGCTGGGCAGCGAGCTGGCCGAGGTACGAGCGCGGGCACGGGCGGCAGCGGACTACCTGTCGTTGGGCGAGCGAGCGGGGGTGGACGCACATGGCTGAACCGACAGACGCGCTGGTCGGCGTCATCATGGGCAGCGATTCGGATTTCACGGTGATGTCGGCGGCGGCTGAGGCGCTGGCCGAGTTCGAGGTGCCCTTCGAGGTGCGGGTGGTTTCGGCGCACCGCACTCCGGAGGCGATGCTGGCCTACGCCCGCGCGGCGGCCGGTCGCGGCCTGCGGGTGATCATCGCCGGGGCCGGCGGCGCCGCGCACCTGCCCGGCATGGTCGCCGCGCTGACCCCGCTGCCGGTGATCGGCGTGCCGGTGCCGTTGAAGTACCTGGACGGGATGGATTCGCTGCTCTCGATCGTCCAGATGCCGGCCGGCGTGCCGGTGGCGACCGTGTCGATCGGCGGCGCGCGCAATGCCGGCCTGCTCGCGGTGCGGATCCTGGCCGCGCACGACCAGCAGCTGCGCGATCAGATGGAGCTGTTCCAGGCCCAGCTTGCTGAGACTGCGCACAGCAAGGATCGAGCACTGTCGGAGCAGGTCCGTACGCTCGGCTGGTGAGCAACCGGTCGATCGCGGCGGTGGTCGCGGCCCGGTTGCCCGGCTCGCGTCGCCGACGCTGGACGTTGTTCGCCGCGATCGTGTTGGTGCTGCTGCTGGCCGGTTCCCTGTTGCTCGTGCTCAATCAGGCGCCGGCGGTGCGCAGCACGTCCCAGTTCGTGCTGGCCACGCCCGAGCCGGACGGCGTGCCGGTCCGGCTCGATACCCAGCTGTACCTGCCGGCCAGCACGCCGGCCCCGGCCATCCTGCTGGCGCACGGCTTCGGCGGCTCGAAGGCCGACCTGGCCGGTCAGGCTCAATCGCTGGCCCGTGCCGGCTACGTGGTGCTGGCCTACAGCGCGCGCGGGTTCGGCGCCTCGGGCGGGCTGATCCACCTGGATTCGGTGAAGTACGAGGTGGCCGACGGCTCCCGGTTGCTGGACTACTTGCAGGCTCGTCCCGAGGTGGAGCGGGTCAACGGGCAGCCGGTGTTCGGCGTGGCCGGCTCGTCCTATGGGGGCGCGCTGGCGCTGATGCTCGGGGCTACCGATCACCGGATCGGCGCGGTGGCCGCCGATATCACCTGGAACAACCTTGGTTCGGCGCTGTTCCCGAACGCGGCCGGCAACCAGCTCGGGGTGTTCAAGAAGCTGTGGGCCGGCTACCTGTTCTCCTCCGGCTT
>JBDSAN010000510.1:0-4295 GCA_039922115.1 Jatrophihabitantaceae bacterium | reverse complement strand
TCACGTTGCGTACCAGGGTGTCGGGGCCGCTGTGCGTCCAGATGTTGTCCAGGCCGCAGAAGTCCGCCAGCTTTCCGGCGGCGGTGACCTGAATGTCATCGGGCAGCACTGCCAGCTGCGGGAACTTCACGATTGACAGGCCCAGCCCGCTGGCCGCGACTGAATTGGCGCCCGGACCGAGCGGGTTGTTGAAGTTGGTGCTGGCCGGCCCGACCGGCGGAACATTCCACAGGTAGCCGAAGTACTTGGGCGGTATCGCCGCGCCGTAGAGCGAGCGTTGGTACTGGTAGGTAAGGGTGAACTGGGTGTCGAACGGCGCGCCGGTGGCACCGAAACAGGTCACCTGCGCGACCTGGCCACCCGGACTGGACGACCAGGACAGCACCTTGCACCGGGCCGGGATCTGCTGGCTCACCGCGGTGGCCTGCAGGCTGCCGTCGATCGGTCCAGGCGTTGCCAGGCCGGGGAACTTCACCGTCCACTGCCCGATCCCGGAATGCGTGACGCTGTTGCCGAGGCCGGCCGAGTTGTACTGGCTGATGATGCTGCCGCTGGCCTGGCTGTTCACGTAGCCGAACGAGCCGACCGAGCTGGCCGGTCCGGAACTGGCATCGAAGATCGCGCTGAAAGCGGTCGGGTCCAGCACTCCGCCGACCTTGTAGCAGCTGATCGTTACCACCTCGTCCGCGCCGGACGGGCCGAAGTTGTTCAGCTGGCACCAATGCGGCGCCGAATTGATCGCGGTCACGTGTGCGGTGCCGCCCGGGATCGCCTGACCGGGAAAGTTCACCAGGTACTGCCCGACGCCCAGTACGGTGACCGTGGTGGCGGCCGGCCAGGTACCGGAACCGACGGTCGCGGCACCGTTCCACAGCACGAAGCCGAACTTGTCGGGTACCGCTGCCTGCGCGCTATTACCTGTTGCGGAAAGGCTAAATCCGATTGTGGTGGCCGCCAGTGCGCAGGCTGCGGCGAGCCAGCGTCGGCCGGTGCGCCGGCGACCGGTAGTTCGTTCGGTGGACATGGAAGGTGCTCCTACCGTGGGAGGAATGGGGTGAATGGCACGTTAACCCACGCCATTTCCACTCAGGTAGTTCAACAACAATAAAGGGACGAAATGTCCAGCATCGCGCGCGACCAGAATTGCTCGACCAGCACAATTGGCATAGCGGTGCTAACGCTTGCGGTAGCTGGAAAGGTCGCGCCGAAAGTGGCGTCGCTGCCGGTCATGCATTTCGACCGCGGTGGTCTGCTGGGCCCGGGTTATCGGATCGACCAACGCGGTGTGCCACATCGCTATCGACTGCTCGCACAACGGGCAGCCATTGCCCGCGCCGCCGTCATGCGCCAGTTGCCGGTGCGCGAGCATTCCGTAGCTGGCCAGTTCGAGCAAGCCGGAGATCGACGGCCAGCGCACCTCGTCACCCTGCACCACCAGTTCGGCGATGCTGCCGTGCCGATCGTCTGCCTCCAGGATCCGGCCGGCCCAGGTGAGCGTCAATTTCAGCTCGGCGGCACTGAGCAGGGACGCGTCCAACTCACCGATCGAGGCAGCCAGCGAGCGCGCCGCCGTGTGATTGCGAAGGTGGCTGATCCGGCGGCTGAGCACTCCTCCAAATTATCGAATCTGCTTTCTAATAAAGAACTTCCCGATTGCCTTCACGCCAAGGGGTGCGCGGCTACAGCGACCCGGTGACCGCTGCTGCCAGGGCGGCGGCCTGGTTGTCGGGCAGGCTGGTGTGCGGGCTAGGCAGCTGCGTCGGACCAGCCGCTTCGGTGACGGCAACGGCCAGCTGGGCGACCGTCGGGTCGGCGCTCGGGCTGGTGCCGGCCGGCGCGGCATACATCGGACGGCTCGGTTTGCCCAGCAGCCAACCGGCGCCGGGCCAGCGCCGCTCGACCCACGAAACGAGCAGGTAGTAGCCGGTGCCGACCGCGAAGACGATCGCACCGATCGCCCAGTTCTTCGTGGACTCGGGCATGGTGAAGGCGAACCTGGCAAGCAGGAACGAGGCAAGCGCACCGACCAGGTAGGAACTGGCCGTGCGGATGGTCTGGGTCGCGTAGTTGGCCAGCATCACTTCACGCCGATCGCGCGCAGCGTGTTATCCCAATCCTTGTCCGCGATCGGAAAGGCCTTGACGCCGCCGCCGCGATAGCCGCGGGTGGTGCTGGCATCGAGCAACGGCTGGCCATGCCCACCGCTGTGCACCACGTAGGCGTTGGCAGGTGCGCTTGCCTTGTAGACGATGTAAGGCATGTCGTCGTCATCCTCATCTGTGCTGGGGTGGGAGTTGGCATTGGCGGCTGCCTCATCGGCCGAGCCGGGTGGCCACCAGGCGCCGATGGTCACGAGGTTGCGGATCTCGTCCAGGTCCACCGAACTGCCATCGAGGGTGTTGTTGATGGATTCCTGGTAGAGGCCGGCATCCGGTGAGATGTAGCCATCCGACCAGGCCAGCGTCTGCCACTCGACCTCGGTCAGGCCGGCGTCGTGCAGGTGCGAGACCAGCGAGGCCGATCCGTAGCAGCCGTTGAGCAGGCCGGCGGTGTGGGTGATCGTCTTGGTTTGCAGGTAATAGGCGTCGATCGCCGGAAACTGGGTAGGCACCACGTCCAGGTCGCAAGAGAACACGATCGCGATCGGTGACTGCGGCCGGTAGCCGACCTCGGCCATCAGCTGGTTGGTGAGGGCCACCGCGTCGTTGCCGTCCGCCTCGCCGGCTGACTCGCCCAGCAGCGCGCCGGCTGGGTCGGATTCCCAGTTGAGCAGCACGCCGATACCGTGCTGGTGGTAGGCCCGGATGTTGTCGGCGGTCCAGTTCTTGGACGGGTCCCGGGACAGGTAACCGGCGATCAGCGTGATACCGGCGGCGGCCGCACCGGCTGGGTCGACCCTGGCCCAGGACTGATCCAGTGCATCGGCCGTACTCATCGTGAGACTCCTGCAATGGTGTCGTGGTCGCAGCCCCGGGCGGCCGCGACAGATCGCTTGCCGTTCCTATCGGTACAGACCGCCGCGAAGCTGAGCGAAATCGGGACGACTGACCGCAAGTCCCTACCGGGCGGTGCTGCTGACCTACCAAGTAGCCGGCGCTAGCTCAGCCGAGCACGCCCCGCTCGCGCAGCCAACCGATCACCAGGTCGGCCGACTGCTCCGGGGCCTGCTCGGCGGTGTTGACGTGTACCTCGGGCGCCAGCGGTGGTTGGTACTCGGAGTCGATGCCGGTGAAATTGGGTAGCGCGCCGGATCTGGCTTTCGCGTACAGGCCCTTCGGGTCGCGCGCTTCGGCGACGGCCAGCGGGGTGTCGACGAACACCTCGCAGAACTGGCCGTCTTCGACGAGCCGCCGGGCCCGGTCACGGTCGTCGCGAAACGGCGAGATCAGCGAGACCAGCACAACCAGGCCGGCATCGACCATCAGCCTGGCGACCTCGCCGACCCGCCGGACGTTTTCCACCCGGTCCATCTCGGCGAAGCCGAGATCGTGGTTGAGCCCGTGCCGCAGGTTGTCACCGTCGAGCAGGTAGCTGTGCACGCCCAGGCTGTGCAGTTGCCGCTCGATCAGGTTGGCCAGGGTGGACTTGCCGGCACCGGACAGCCCGGTCAGCCAGATGATGCACGGCCGGTGGCCGTTGAGCTGCGCGCGAGCGGGCTGGTCGACGGCCACCGACTGCCAGCCGACATTGCTGGATCGGCGCAGCGCGAACCGGAGCATGCCGGCCCCGAGGGTGTCCTCGGTCTGCCGGTCGATGATCAGGAAGCTACCCATCGCGCGTGATTCGTCATACGGATCGAAGGCGATCTCACGGTCGAGACTCAGCTCGCAGACCGCGATGTCGTTCAGTTGCAGGGTGGTCGCGGCGATGTGGTTGAGCGTGTTGACGTCGATCTTGTACTTCGGACGGCTGAGCACCGCCAGGCAACTGCGGGTGCCGTGCTTGAACCGGTACTGCCGGCCCGGCATCAACGGTTGCTCGGACATCCATACCAGGTCGACCTGAAACTGATCAGAGACCGCCGCCGGCCGGGCCGGCGAGGCGATCAGGTCGCCCCGACTCACATCGACCTCGTCGGTCAGTGTGACGGTTACCGCCTGGCCGGTCTCGGCCAGCTCCAGCTCGCCGGCCGGCCCCAGCAGCCGCGCGATCCGGCTGCTGGTGCCAGCCGGCTGGATGCGCACCGGATCGCCCGGGCGTAACTGGCCGCGCACGATCGATCCGGCGAAGCCCCGAAAGCTGTGATCGGGTCGAAGTACCACCTGTACCGGTAGCCGGAGCGGCTCGTCGGCCCG
>JBDSAN010000509.1:0-6810 GCA_039922115.1 Jatrophihabitantaceae bacterium | reverse complement strand
GCTCCCCGCTCGCGAAGGTGCCGGGTCAGCGGCCGCAGCTCGCCGGCCCGGGCCGGGTCCAGTGGCACCGACAGCGCCATCACCGACCACACCGTCTCGAAGGCCGGGATCACCATCGAGGGCACCGGCAACTCGATGTCGACCACCTCGTGGCCAAGCCGCTCCAGCAGCAGGCTGGCGTTCTCCCACGCGATGCGGCACTCCGGGTCGACGTCGGCGCCGGGCACCGGCGACTGCAGGTAGCGACCGATCCGCAGCTGCTTCGGGGTTCGGTCGCACCAGCCGAGAAAGCTCTCCCCCGGCGGCAGCGGCGCGGCCCAGTGGGCGTCGCCCGGCTGCGGCATCGCGGTGGCATCCAGAAACGCCGCCGCATCGCGCACCGTCCGGGCCAGCGGGCCGAGCACCGACAAGCCGGCCGAATCGGCATCCAACGGCCCGCGCGAGATCCGACCCCGGGACGGCTTGATGCCGAACAGGCCGGTAACGCTGGCCGGGATCCGGATCGAGCCGCCGCCGTCGGAACCCTGCGCGATCGGCAAGAAGCCGGCCGCGACCGCTGCCGCCGCGCCACCGGAGGACCCGCCGGCCAGCCGGCCGGTGTCCCACGGGGTGCGCGCCGGCGGGCCGAGATCGGTCTCGGTGTAGCAGGGCAGCCCGAATTCCGGCGTGGCAGTCTTGCCCAGCGAGATGGTGCCGGCCTCCCGAAGCAACCGCACGACATGGTCATCGACCGGTGGGACGTAGTCCCGGTAGACGCTGGAACCGAACGTGGTTACCACGCCGGCGGTCAGGTTGAGGTCCTTGATCGCGCTGGGCACCCCGTGCAGCGGGGCCAGCTCAGCGCCGGACAGCACCTGGGCCTCGGCCTGCCTGGCCTGTTCCCTGGCTGCCTCGCCGGTCACCGTGACGAAGGCGCCGATCTCTCCGTCCAGCCGCTCGATCCGATCGAGGTAGTGCGCCACGAGTTCGGTCGGGCTGACGTTGCGGGACCGGATCGCGGCGGCAGCCTGCAGGGCGGTCAGTTCGTGCAGTTCGGCCATCACCGCAGGCTAGCCGTGGATCGGGCCCGCTGTTGGTTCGCGGTTGCTGAGGAGCTCAGGACGCCGAAGCCGCCAGGTCGCGGACCGAACCACCGCCGGCGAAATCAGCTACCGCGAGCGGGGCGACGTCCTCGCCGAGATAGCGGTCCCAGGACGGGTCGCGCTTGGCCCAGCCGAGCACCAGCGCCACGCTGGCCGAGGGCTGCACCGGCACCCGCGGCAGCGCCCAGCCGATCTCGGCCAGCAGCCGGTCGCCCTTGCGGTGATTGCACCGGGCACAGGCGGCCACCACGTTCGTCCACTCGTTCCGGCCGCCTCGCGAGCGGGGCACCACATGGTCGATGGTGTCGGCCTTGACCGTGCAGTACACGCACCGGTGGGCATCGCGCGCCAGCACCGCGCGCCGGGTCAGCGGCACCTGCCTGCGGTAAGGAATCCGGACGTAGCGGGCCAGCCGGACGACCTGCGGGATCGGCACGCTGCGGTGCGCCGAATGCATGAACCCGTCACCGGACTCGACGACGTAGGCTTTCTCGGCCAGGACGAGCACCACCGCGCGGCGCATCGACACGACGCACAGCGGTTCGTATGACGCATTGAGCACGAGCGTCCCCGGCACCGGCCTCACCTCCGAGTGTGTAACCAGTGAACCCGACGGAAGCGGTAAGTGCACGCATTAATTAGCGCCTCACCTGACACCAATTCGCGCAGGCAGCCGATTGGGCATCAGGCGGCCCCGGCTCTGGCAGGCTAGGGCGCCGTGGACTCGATTCAATTGCTGAGCGCTGACCGACCGGCCGAGCTGACCGCGCTGCGGGGTTTCTGGCATGACCACGCCGGAATTCTGATCATGAAGCCAGCACAGATCGTGGCGATCGTGATCATCGCCCTGCTGCTGCGGGCGGTGGCGCACCGAGCGATCAACCGGCTGATCACCTCGAGCGTGCGGGGCTCGGTGCCACGAATCCTCAGCCCGCTCACCGAACGGGCGCAGCAGTCGGCCTTCTGGGAATCGTCCGGGCTGGTCACCGAGCGCCGGCGCCAGCGCGCCGAGACGATCGGTTCGGTGCTGCGCAGCGCGACCAGCTTCCTGCTGTTCGTTACCGCCTTCCTGCTGGTCCTGCAGGTGTTCAGCATCAACCTGGCCCCGTTCATCGCGGGCACCTCGCTGGTCGGGGTGGCGGTCGGCTTCGGCGCGCAGAACGTGGTGAAGGACTTCCTGTCCGGGATGTTCATGATGCTGGAGGACCAGTACGGCGTCGGGGACGTCATCGACGTCAAGGAGGCGACCGGGACGGTCGAGGCGGTCGGGCTGTGCACCACCAGGCTGCGTGATGTCGAGGGCGTGGTCTGGTACGTCCGCAACGGCGAGATCGCCCGGGTCGGCAACAAGTCCCAGCAGTTCGCCCAGGTGGTGCTCGACATTCCGATCGCGGCGGCCGGCGACGCCGATGCCGCCCGCTCGGCGATCCGGGCCGCCGGGCAGGAGCTTTACGCCGAGGACGGCTGGACCCAGCACTTCCTGGCCGAGCCGGAGCTGCTCGGGATCGAGAGCCTGACCCGCGAGGAGCTGGTGATCCGGCTGGTGGCCCGGGTCCGCCCGCTCGAGCAGTGGCGGGTGGCCCGCGAGCTGCGCAGCCGGATCCAGGCCAAGCTGAGCGCGGACGCCGGCTAACCGAGCGCGCGGACGGCTTCGAGAATCGCTGCCTGTCGCGGCAGCCAGCGCTGGGCTGCTAACCGAGCGCGCGGACGGCTTCGAGAATCGCTCTGTGCAAGGTCGGGTAGGCGTAATGCATGCTGGCCAGCCGGCTGATCGGAACCTCGGCGTGCACGGCCAGGGTCAGCAGGCCCAGTAGCTCACCACCACCGGGTGCCACCACCGTCGCGCCGACCAGCACCCCGCGCTGTCGATCGGCCACCAGCTTGACGAAGCCGTCGTTGCCCGGCCCGTGGATCCAGCCGCGAGTGGAACCGGCGATCTGGGTGCTGCCGATCCCGACGTCCAGCCCGCGCTCGTGAGCCTGCCGCTCGCTCAACCCGACCCGGCCCACCTCGGGGTCGGTGAAGGTCACCCAGGCCAGGCCGTCGTAACCGCCATAGGGCTCCGGACGATCGAGCAGGTGCGCGATCAGCACCCGCGCCTGCCACACCGCGACGTGGGTGAACGGGCCACGGCCGGTGACATCGCCGACCGCGTAGATCCGGTCAGTTACCCGCATGTGCTCATCGACGTCCAGCGTCCGCGCGCTCGGGTCGAGGTTGACCGTATCCAGCGCCAGCTCGCCGAGGTGCGAGCGCCGGCCGGCGGCCACCAGCAGCCGCTCGGCGGTGAAGCTGCGGCCATCGTCCAGCCAGGCCGTCACGCCACCACCGTCCGCGGCCGCGACCCGATCGATCCGGACGCCGGCATGCAACTCGATGCCTTCGCGCTCGAACACCGCGGCCAGCACCTCGGCCGCTTCGGGCTCCTCCGGCGCCAGGATCCGCTCGCCGCCCTCTAGCTGGGTAACCCGAACCCCGAACCGGGCCAGGCCCTGCGCCAGCTCGCAGCCGACCGCGCCGCCGCCGATGACCAGCAGCGAGGCCGGTGCCTGGCGGATCTGCAGCACCTCACGGTTCGTCCAGACCGGCCCGTCCGGACTTGGGCCGGCACCGATCAGCTCGGCCAGGCCCGGTATCGGCGGGATGGCCGGCGCGGTACCGGTAGCCACCACCACCCGGCCGGCAGTGAACGTCCGGTCGTGTACTCGAATCCGGGGCCGGCCATCGGCTGCCCGGCCGGCGAAGCTGCCGAAACCGCGCACGAAATGCCCGCCCAGCCCGACCAGCCGATCCACCGCGACCTGATCGTTCCAATCATCGGTGGCCTCGGTCCGGATCCGATCGGCGACTACCCGGTAATCGGGTTCGGTGCTGGCCCGGCCGGCCAACTGGTTGACATGGCCCGCTTCGGCGAGGGTGCCGGCGGCTCGGACGATCATCTTCGACGGGATGCAGCCGTAGTACGGGCACTCGCCGCCGACCAGGTGGCCTTCGACACCGAGTACCGACCGGCCGGCTTCGGCCAATCGCTCGGCGACCTCGCCACCGCCAGGGCCGAGTCCGAGCACGATCACCTCGTAGTCATCGGCGAGTTCTGCTGGACGCTGGTTATCAGAAGCCATCCCGCCACGGTAGGCCGAAATCGGCGCGGGACAATGGTCGGGTGCATGTGTTCATGAACCTGTCAGGACGGCCGGCCGGCCCGTCATGGTGAGCGCCGATTTCTTCACCCGAGCCGGTGGTGAGCAGACCTTCCGCCTGCTGGTGGAGCGGTTCTATGCCGGCGTCGCCGACGATCCGGTGCTGCGACCGCTGTACCCCGAAGCCGAACTCGGGCCGGCGGCTGATCGGCTGGCACTGTTCCTGATCCAGTACTGGGGCGGGCCAGGCACCTACTCCGAGACTCGCGGGCACCCCCGGCTGCGAATGCGCCACGCGCCGTTCGTGATCGGTGCGGCCGAGCGAGATGCCTGGCTGGCGCACATGCGTGCCGCGGTGGACTCGCTGGGGCTGCCCGAGGACATCGCGACCGAACTCTGGGCCTACCTGACGATGGCTGCCGAATCGATGCGCAACAGCCCCAGCTAGCCCCTGCCCGGCAATGCCGGATACCGGCTTGACTGGCCTACTTGATCGATACAGAATGGCAACCGGAAGGGCTTACAGAACCTGCCTGCAAGGTCTAATCTGGCCCTCAGCGCCAAGCCGACCCTCACCAACCCACCAGCCAGTCCGGAGGATCGCGTGCCCGACACGCCCACCCAGAACGCCGAGCAGTTCGACGATGACTTTGACAGCAACTTTGACAGCGACTTCGGCGGTGACTTGAACAGCGACGACCTCTACCGCAGCGGCGACTCGGCCGCGGCCTACCTCAGCGGCGCGGACTGGTGGCGCAGCGCGGTGTTCTACCAGATCTATCCGAAGAGCTTCGCCGACGGCAACGGCGACGGCATCGGGGACCTGATCGGCATCCGCAACCGGCTGGATTACCTTCAGACGCTCGGCATCGACGCGATCTGGCTCAGCCCGTTCTACACCTCACCGATGGCCGATGGCGGCTACGACGTAGCCGACCCGACCGATGTCGATCCGATGTTCGGCACCCTGGCCGACTTCGACGTGCTGATCACCGAGGCGCACTCGCGCGGTATCAAGGTCACCATCGACATCGTCCCGAACCACTTTTCCGACCAGCACGCCTGGTTCCAGCAGGCGCTGGCTGCCGGTCCCGGTTCGGTCGAGCGAGCCAGGTTCATCTTCCGGGACGGCAAGGGTCCGGACGGGTCCGAGCCGCCGAACAACTGGCCAGCCATGTTCGGCGGGTCAGCCTGGCAACGGGTGGCCGACGGGCAGTGGTACCTGCACCTGTTCGCGCCCGAACAGCCCGATCTCAACTGGGAAAACCCGGAGGTGTCGGAGGAGTTCGAGCGGATCCTTCGGTTCTGGATGGACCGGGGAGTCGACGGCTTCCGGGTGGACGTCGCGCATTCGATGGCCAAGCCGGCCGGCTTGCCGGACATGGACCTGTCCGAGTACGCCGGCCCGAACAGCCAACTCGAGGTGGACCTGCGCTTCGACAACGATCACCTGCACGAGCACCTGCGGATGTTTCGCCGGGTGATGGATTCCTACCCACACCGGATGGCCGCCGGTGAGGCGTGGGTGCCCGATGACGAGCGGCTGGCCCGCTACGTCCGGCCGGACGAACTGCACCTGACCTTCAACTTCCGGCTGGTCGAGGCCAAGTGGTCCGCGGCCGAATTCATCGGTGCGATCGATGGCTCGCTCACCGCGATGGCCGAGGTCGGCGCGCCCTGCACCTGGGTACTGTCCAACCACGACGTGGACCGCCACGTCACCCGTTACGGCGGCGGCGAGCTGGGCCTGGCCCGGGGCCGGGCCGCCGCGCTGCTGACCATCTCGTTGCCCGGTGCGGCCTACCTCTACAACGGCGAGGAGCTGGGGCTGGAGAACGTCGAGTTGCCCGACGAGGTGTTGCAGGATCCGACCTGGGAACGCAGCGGGCACACCGAGCGGGGACGCGACGGCGAGCGGGTGCCGCTGCCCTGGGAGGGCACCGAGCCGCCGTTCGGGTTCGGCTCGTCCGAGCAGTCCTGGCTGCCGATGCCGGCCGAGTGGCGGACCCGCACGGTCGAGGCCGAACTGGAGGACGCCGACTCGACGCTGTCGCTGTACCGCAAGGCGCTGCGGCTGCGGCGGGAGCTGTCCGAGCTGCACGGTCCGGCCTTCGCCTGGCAGCAAGCACCGGAGGGTTGCCTGGCTTACCGGCGCGGGCCGAACCTGGTGGTCGCGCTCAACGCCAGCGACACCCCGGTCGAGCGGCCGCCGGGTGAGGTGCTGCTCAGCTCCACACCGATCGACGGCGACGAGCTGCCGGCCAACACCACGGTCTGGCTCAAGGTCTGACCGAGTAGCAGTGCTCAGAACCTCGAGCTTGCGGCCTGATGTCTCAGCGCTCGGGGCTGAGCCAGGAACAGGCCTCGACGATCCTTCGCGTCCCGCTGCGGACGGCCCAGCGCAAGATCAACACCGGTTGGGACTACCAGCCACCGAGCAACAACGTCACCACCCGAACCTGGCGACCCGAAGCTCAGCAAACCAACGAGGCCGACCTGATCACCCGCGCCAGCCAAGCAATCACGGCCGCCCGACGGCAACGAGGCCGCCAACTCGCCCACCGAGCCGACCCAAACCAACCACCGTT
>JBDSAN010000508.1:0-13842 GCA_039922115.1 Jatrophihabitantaceae bacterium | reverse complement strand
CGCGGTGGTGATCTGGGCGTCCGTCGGGAACTGCGCCGTCCCGCTCACGGTCGGCAGCTTGGCGACCAAAGCCGGGGTTGCCGTGCTCGCCTTCTGCATCGCGGCCAACCGGGCCGGCCGGGCGAAGCCCTTCAACCACAGGTTCTGGCCCTCGTCGCTGTAGAGGTACTCCTCCCAGAGCCGAGCCGCGGCCGGGTGCGGCGCGGTGGCGTTGATCGCCTGGTCGTAGAAGCCGGGTAACAAGGCATCGGACGGGTCGGCAACCTTCCAGTCCACGCCCTTGGCCGAGAAGGTGTCCACGTAGCCGGCGTTGAGGTAGTCCCAGTCGAGCACTATCGGGGTCTCACCGCTCTCGATGGTGGCCGGCTTTGCGTTGACCGTGACGAAAATGCCTTCCTTCTTCAGCTTGCCGAAGTAGTCGATGCCGGGCTGGACGTTGTCCAGCGAGCCGCCGTTGGCAAGTGCTGCAGCCCAGACCGCCGAGAATGCCGCGTTGGCCGAGGTCGGGTCGCCGTTGAGCGCCACCTTGCCCTTGTACTGCGGGTCATCGAGCGCCTTGATCGAGGTCGGGCAGCTGGTGACCTTCTTGGCATCGCAGCCGATCGAAATGTAGCCGCCATAGTCGTTGACCCACTTGCCGTCAGCATCCTTCTGGGCATCTGGGATGTCGGCCCAGGTCGCGACCTTGTACGGCGCGTACAGGCCAGAGGCGGCCCCGCTCAGCGCGAAGGACTGGCCGACGTCGACGACGTCCGGTGCCCGGTTCTGGCCCTTGAGGGTCTTGATCGCGGTGATCTCATCGCCGCTGGAGCCGTCCGGGTTGACGTTGTTTATCTTGATCCCGTACTTGGCGGTGAATCCGCTGATCAGCTCGCCGTAGTTCGCCCAGGTCGGCGGCAGCGCGATCGTGTTGAGGGTGCCTTCTTTCTTGGCGGCGGCGACCAGGGCGTCCATGCCACCCAGGTCGGCGGCCGAGGTGGCGGTCTTCGCATCCTTGGCCGTCGAACCCCCGGCCGAGACCTTGGCCTTGCTGGATCCGCAGCCGGTCAGTGCTATTGATACCGCGGCCGAGGCAGCGATGACGGATACCCATCGACGAGTCACAAACGCTCCATTCTGATACCCCGATCGAGGCTCGTCGGGTTGGTTCGGTGAATCCGATCATCAGAGGACCTTTCGAATGCTAACCACGGGAAAACCGCTGGTAAAGAGCAGTGGTCCAACCGTGACCGGCTCAGCGAATACCACAACATGTTGCGCCATATGCACCGAGTTGGTACGCCGCGACCCTTCGAGGCTTAGCGCCGGACGGGAGATAGCTCGACAATCACGTTGTTTAGCTATCGAGCGAGCGGGTTGTCGCTGGCAATATCACGTTGATCCGGCCGGCGCCGGTCCCGCTGCTGCTGCCGACGCTGGCTGCCAGTTCGCCGCACCAAGCTGGCACCCAGGTTGGACACCCTGCGGGCCTTTCTGGTAACCGGACCAACACAGCGGGCGATTTTCCGGTCGGCGACCGTCCGGAACGCCAGGATTGGCTTGTCACCGCTCGATGACACCTGTGTTGCGCCATGCGAGCCGCGTTGACAGCAGTGCCGAGTCCGGCCCAACATGACAGCGTTGACCAGCATTCCGATCACCCAAGCGGACATGCGATGGGCACGTGACACACGGGAGCGGCGACGTGACTGCAGAAACTGTTGATCGCACGGGTTCGTCCGACGACGGCGGCAAGGGGCTGAAAACCGGTGCGCTCGGGCTGGTCTCCAGCGTGGTGATCGGGGTGGCTTCGACCGCGCCGGCCTACAGCCTGGCTGCGACGCTTGGTGCGATCGTGGTGCTAATCGGCCTGCAGGCCCCGGCGGTGGTGCTGCTGGCTTTCGTGCCGATCCTGTTCGTCTCGGTCGGCTACCAGCAGCTGAATAAGGCCGAGCCCGACTGCGGGACCACCTTCACCTGGGCCACCAAGGCATTCGGCCCGAAGGCGGGCTGGATGGGCGGCTGGGGCATCATCGCCGCCGACGTGCTGGTGATGGCCAGCCTGGCTCAGGTAGCCGGCCAGTACGTCTTCCTGCTGTTCGGCGCCGACGGCATCGGGGCTGACGCAACCAGCACCTGGGTGCTGATCGTCGGCCTGATCTGGATGGCCCTGATGACCTACATCTGTTATCGCGGCATCGAGATCTCCGCCGCGATACAGCGCTGGCTGCTCACCGTCGAGGTGGTGATGCTGGCGGTGCTGGCCGTATTCGCGCTGGTGAAGGTCTACACCGGCCACGGGGTGGACGGCACCTCGATTCACCCGGCCTGGTCGTGGTTCAACCCGCTCAACATCAAGGGCGATAACGGGCACTTCTCTTTCAACCTCTTTTCTCAGGGCATCCTGCTCATGCTGTTCATCTACTGGGGCTGGGATTCGGCGGTATCGGTCAACGAGGAGACCAAGGATCGCGACAAGACCCCTGGCCGAGCGGCGATCATCTCCACCGTGCTGCTGCTGGCGATCTACGCGGTGGTCTCGGTAGCCGCCCAGGCATTCTCCGGCGTCGGTGACAAGGGCATCGGCCTCGCTAACGCCGACAACTCTGGCGACGTGCTCAGCGTGCTCGGCAAGTCGATCTTCGGCGATTCCGGTTTCGGCACCGTGATGTCGAAGTTGTTGCTGCTGATGGTGCTCAGCTCGGCCGCGGCCTCGACCCAGACCACCATCCTGCCGACCGCCCGCACCACCCTGTCGATGGCGGTCTACAAGGCGATTCCGGCGGCCTTTGCCAAGGTGCACCCGCGCTACTTCACCCCAACCAGCTCGACGTTGTGGATGGGCGGGGTCTCGGCGGCGCTGTACCTGGCCATGAACTACTTCTCCAGCGGTGGTGTCATTACCGACGCCGTGGTCGCGATCGGCATCCTGATCGCGTTCTACTACGGCGCTACCGGCTTCGCCTGCACCTGGTACTACCGGCGGGACCTGGGCAACAGCGCCCGGGACTTCTTCCTCAAGGGCCTGATCCCGTTCCTGGGCGGCCTGATGCTGTGGGTCGGCATGGTGTTGACCGCGATCCAGGACTGGAAGCCGGTCAACAGCTACGTGGTGTGGCACATGCAATTCGCACCGCACTGGCAGGTCGGTTTCGCCTTCCTGCTCGGCGTCGGCAGCATCCTGGTCGGCGTCGTCCTGATGGTGATCTGCATGCCGATCTACCGGGCGTTCTTCAGCGGCCAGAGCCTGAACCGCGACACCCCGGTGTACGTGGTCGAGGGCGAAACCCTGACCGCCGGCCTGACCCTGCCGGATTCGACCGAGCAGATGGTGCTGCCGCCGAATTCGGTACGCGACTAGCGTTTGCCTCAGTAGATCTGCTGACACTGCGCCATGCGCGCGAACTTGTAGAACAGCGCATATCGACTCGGCGCAGCGGATCGGCTGCCAAGTTCTATAACGAGCAGCCGGCCCGCCGAGCCTAGATCCACTCGATAACGATCACAGTTGTGCCATCTTTGCGGCATTCAACGGTGATCCTAGGAGGACGTTGCATCGGTATCACCTCCTGAGGTTCACGAACTAGTCGCATATCCAGCCCAGTCGCACTGGACGCTTGCGTCATTCTGGTAGTGTCAATCCCATGCTAGCGGACGTCTTGGCGTTCCTGTCAAGGCGACCACGCCGATCGAGAGCGCTTTTCCCCGTGTCCTACGGGGATGATCCTGACGCTAGCGTGCAGTGGGAGCGATCTCCCGCGTTTTCCCTGCGCAGGCGGGGGTTCGAACCTGCTCCACATGGACGGATCGTCCGTTTCTTGCGTGGTTGTGGCCAGGCTCAGGCGAACTGTCGGAGCCGCCCGGTAGGAACACACCCGGATCATCCAGGCCGAGTCCGGCCAATCCTCCCGGGGGGACCATGAGCAGCACCGACACTCTGAGCAAGGCGGCGCGCTCGGTGTGGGCCAAGTCCGCTCGGGACGCCGAGACCAAGATCGTCATCGGCTCGCTGCCCCTGTATCAACATCTGGACGACGCCGGGTCGGTTGCCCTGCGGCTCTGGGACGAGTGGTTGCCAGATCTGGTCAAGGATGCGATTTCGTCGAGGCTGCCCGCCAAGCACGAGGACGGCCGCAAGCTACTGAGCTGGCTGGCCGGCGTCCATGACGTCGGCAAGGCCACCCCGGCCTTCGCGATCCAAGTGCCGACGCTCGCCAACCAGATGACAGATGCGGGCCTGACGATGGCTCGAGAGCTACCAGATCGAAGCGAACTACGGCACGAAACCGCAGGCCACGTCGCCCTCAACCTCTGGCTTAACGAACGACGGAGCTGGACGAACGAGCAGTCAGATCCGTTCGGGGTCGTCGTCGGCGGCCACCACGGCGTCCCACCCGAGGAACGAGACCTGCTGAACGCGCCCAACCGTCCGCACCTGATGGGAACCGGCCTGTGGGTGGACGTCCGCAATGAGCTATTCGACTGGGCCGCCGAGCGTTTTGAGGTTGCCGACCGAATCGAGCATTGGCGCCCCGAGCAGCTCCCGCCGACCTCGCAAGCGCTAGTCACCGCGGTCGTCATCGTCGCCGATTGGTTGGCCAGCAACGATGAGCTTTTTCCATATGAAACCTGCCAAGATCAGGCCGAGCGGGTGCGAAGGGCCTGGGCCGACCTCGCGCTACCGGCGCCTTGGTGCGCCGTCGACGGCGACCCGCTGGCGCAGTTCGCCGAACGATTTGGCATGCCTGCAACTGCGTCGCCGCGGCCGTTGCAGGTCGACGCAACCACGCTGGCCCGAACGATGCCACGGCCTGGCCTGTTGATCATCGAGGCACCGATGGGCGAGGGCAAGACCGAGGCGGCCTTGCTCGCCGCCGAGGTGTTTGCGGCCCGCAGCGGGGCAGGCGGTTGCTTTATCGCGCTGCCAACCCAAGCCACCAGCAACGCCATGCTCGACCGGTTGCTGCGCTGGCTGGACAATCTGCCTGACCGTAATGGCGCGGCGGAACGATCCGTCGCGCTCGCGCACGGCAAGGCTGGGCTGAACGAGACCTACGGCGAACTAGTCAGTAGGGGCTACTTTCGCAACGTCGGCGATGACGCGGTCAAGCGGCAAGGCAAGCCGGACGCAATCGTCCACCGCTGGTTAACCGGTCGCAAGAAGCGCAACCTTGCCTTCTTCGTCGTCGGCACGATCGATCAGCTGCTGTTCGGCGCGCTCAAGAGCAGGCACGTTGCGCTCAGGCACCTCGCGATGGTCGGCAAGGTCGTGATCCTTGATGAGGTGCATGCCTATGACGTGTACATGAGCCGGTACCTGGATCGCGTCCTGGAATGGCTGGGCGCCTACGAGGTACCGACGATCCTGCTGTCGGCAACCTTGCCCGCCGATCGACGCGCCGACATGGTGACCGCCTACCAGACCGGCGCCAGGGCGATGACCGGCCGGCGCCGAACCCGGCGTGAATTAGCTGCTCCGCTCACCAACGACCACCTGCGGGCAGACATCGGATACCCGGTCTTGATCGCGACCAGCGGCACCGATGATGCCGGGGTGCACCCGGTGGCACCGTCATCGCGCCAAGTGCAGATCCAGCTCAGCCGGATGTCGGACGATCTTGACGAGCTGGCGAACACGCTTCGGACCGAGCTGGCCGAGGGCGGCTGCGCAGTCGTCATTCGCAATACCGTAGGGCGAGTTCAGGAGGCCGCTCGATACCTTGCTGACAACCTCGCCGAGGTGACCATCATCGTTGCCCATTCCCGCTATCTGGCCATCGAACGGGCAGCCATCGAACGCCGGCTGCTCGCCTTGTTCGGCCCGACCGGTAGCGCCCAGCGCCAGCAGCACCGCTACGTCGTCATCGCATCTCAAGTCGTCGAGCAATCGCTGGACTTGGACTTCGATCTGATGGTGACCGATCTGGCGCCGGTAGACCTGATGCTGCAAAGAATCGGCCGCCTGCACCGCCACGAACGCGGCACAGGCCAGGCCGGCCGTGCGCCCCGGCTGCGGTCGGCCCGCTGCCTGGTGACCGGCGTTGACTGGAGCACCGAACCACCGAATCCAGTGGACGGCTCTCGCCGGGTATATCAGCGCTACCCGCTGTACCGCAGCCTGGCAGCGCTGACCGCCCAGCTCAACGACGGTCAGCCGGTTAGCCTGCCGGCTGACATCGGGCCGCTGGTTCAACGTGCCTACGACGACGCACCGCTGGGTCCAGCGAGTTGGCAATCTGCGATGGCTGCGGCCGCGGTGACCTTCAAGGCGAGCGAGCAGCGCCGCAGAGCCAGCGCTGAGACCTTCCGGCTCGGGCCGGTCGGGGCGCCCGGCAACTCACTGGTCGACTGGCTGCACGCCGGTGTAGGAGAGGCAGCCGATGACCCTGTCGACGAGCGTGTCGGCAGCGCGCAGGTCCGCGACGGGACGGGCTCGTTAGAGGTAATCGTGATACAGCAGGACGTGGACGGGCAGTACACCACCCCGCATTGGCTGGGTCGCGATGGCGGCCGCCGAATCCCCACCAACGAGCAGATCGATCGCCGGCTGGCAAGAACCGTCGCGTCGTGCACCCTGCCGCTGCCACCGGCAATGTGCGTACCCAAGGTGATCGACCAGGTCATCACCGAGCTTGAACTAACTCAGTTTCCTGGCTGGCAAGAGACCTATTCGCTGGTTGGTCAACTGGTGCTCGTTCTTGACCAGCAACGCCGCGCGACCGTGGCCGGCTTCACCCTGAGCTATGACCCCCTGTACGGATTGGAGCACCACCGTGACTGACCTCGGCTCGGCCTCATTCGATCTCACCGATCAGCCCTGGATCCAGGTGCGCTGGTTGGATGGTCGACCGGGCGAACTATCCCTCAACCAGGTGCTGGCTCAGGCGCATCAGCTCGCCGGCGTAACTGGCGAGATACCCACCCAGACCTTTGCGATCACCCGATTGCTGCTGGCAATTCTTCATCGCGCTATCGACGGCCCACAGGACCGTGCCGATTGGGATGTGCTGTGGCAGCAGGCTGAACTGCCGGCGACGCAGATCGCTGACTACCTCGCCGCCCAGCGAGCGCGCTTCGACCTGTTACACCCGGTCACGCCCTTCTACCAGGTAGCCGACCTGCACACCGCGAAGGGAGAAACGTTCGGTCTAGAAAGGCTGATCGCCGATGCGCCCACTGGCCGACCATTCTTCACTACCCGGCTTGGTGCTTCGCTAAGAGCGATCAGCTTCGCCGAGGCAGCTAGGTGGCTGGTGCATTGCCAAGCCTTCGATCCGTCGGGAATCAAGTCTGGCGCTGTTGGCGACGATCAGGTCAAGAACAACAAAGGTTTCCCGATCGGCAACGCCTGGGCAGGCATGATCGGCGGAGTGGTCTGCGAGGGCCGCAACCTGCGTGAAACGCTACTGCTCAATCTGATCGCCGAGGGCTTCGACGAACTATTTCCGGCTGGCCAGCAGCCCCAGGCGGCCTGGGAGCGGCCGGCCCAGACTGCCGCCCGGGTCAGCCGGGACCCAGCTGACCCGGTCGATCTCTACACCTGGCAATCTCGTCGCATCCGGCTAGTCAACTCCGATGACCAGATCACCGGAGTTCTGGTCTGTAATGGCGACGCGATCAGCCCGCAGAACCGGCATCGGGTCGAGCCGATGACCGCTTGGCAGCGCAGCAAGAACCAGGAAGCGAAATCGGATCAGCCCGATGTTGTCTACATGCCGAAGTTGCACGATCCGGCTCGCGCGTTCTGGCGCGGCCTCGCCGCGCTGCTGCCGGGCCAGGCCGGATCGCACAGCGGCAAGAATGCTGCGGCAACCATCGCGCCGACCACCCTGCGCTGGATTGCTCACCTGCAACGCAATGGCTCGCTGAGCGCCGACTACCTCGTACGAACCAGAGCGCTCGGCATGCAGTACATCAACAACAGTTCGGTAATCGGCGAGGTCATCGACGATTCGCTCTCGCTGCGAGCCGGTCTGCTGCCCGAGGGCAACGCGGCACTTCAGCTGCAGCTCAGCGAGGGCATCGCCGCGATCGAGAGCGGTGTAACGAGTCTGGCCAATCTCGCAAGTGATCTTGCGGTCGCAGCCGGCGGCGAATCCGAACCTCCCCGATCGGGTGCGCGCGCAACAGCCTTCGCCGCCCTGGACGGTGAGGTCCGAACCGCGCTGTCTCAGCTCAGCCCTGACACCGAACCATCCTCCGCCCGAAACAAGTTGCATCAGCTTGCTCGAACCAGAATTCGCGAGCTGGGCGATGAGCTTGTCCACGCGTCCGGCCCGAGCGCCTGGGTGGGGCGGGTCAAGAAGGTCGGCAAGAACCACAAGGTCGTCTGCACCGCCACTGCGGATCTACGTTTTGACGACGATCTCAACAAATATTTGCCAGTTACTGCACCTGAGCAGGCAACCAAAGGAGCCGTCGCATGACAACGGAACAGGTGGGCGAGGCTGTCCGCAGCGACGCGCCTCAATCGTTGGCTGACCTAATCGACAAGCGCATTCAAGAAATACAGCGAGGTGTGTTGCAGCGATCTGGGCAGAGCTTGGCATCACTTGCCCAGTTGCGCCGGGCGGCCGGCAAACCGGCAGGGTCCGTGCCCGAAGTCTGGGGCGACACGATCGACGGTCTCAGTAGCTCGGATGGTTATCGAGGTGACGGCCCGACCCGAGCCGAAACCGCTGCGCATCTGGCGATGACGTTGTATGCGGTGCATCAACAGTCCCAAAACGTTGGAGTGCACCGGCGCGGCCGGGACTTCGGCCTCGGCGCGGCTGTAGCTCGGCTGCGCGAGCGAGAGGCGAGCCGGCGCGGTTCGTCCGTGGCTGAGCAGGCGAGCTCGCCGGTCACCCGCCGGTTCATGATGCTCGGCACCGCCCAGGACCTCGAAGAGGTCGCCTACCACGCCCGCGGCCTGATCAATCAGCTACGTGGTGGTGCCGGTACCGAGGCAATCCGGCTGGACTACGCGCTGCTGGCACACCAGTTCGTTCTGCTGCAAGACCCGGCGGGCGCCAACCAGGTTCGGCTGGCCTGGGGCCGCGACTTCTACCGTGCCCCCAAGCCGCGAAAGCAATCAGACACCCCCACTCCCGAAGCGAATGGAGACAGCAAATGAGCCGCACCATCATCGACATCCATGTCCTGCAGACCGTCCCGCCGAGCAACCTCAACCGGGACGACACCGGTAGCCCGAAGACCGCGCAATATGGCGGTGTTCGACGTGCTCGGGTGTCGAGCCAGGCGTGGAAGCGCTCGACTCGCGCCGCCTTCCCATCGATGCTCGACGCTAGCGAGCTTGGTGTACGGACCAAGCGGATTATCGAGCTAGTGTCGGCCGAGATCAAGCGTATCGACGCCGGCTTGGCCGAGCACGCCGATGACTATGCCAAGCAGACACTGGAACTGGCTGGCTTCAAGTTTGCCGCTCCAAAGAAAGGTGAAATACCCGAGTCCAGCGCACTGACCTTTCTGAGTGCGGCCCAGATCGGTGCGCTGGCCGACGCTGCGGTCAAGTCCGCCGGCGCGGGCGAAGGAAACTTCGACACCGCACTGAAGGAACTGAACGTCAAGGCGATCGCCGACCAGAAGCACTCCATTGACATCGCATTGTTCGGCCGGATGGTTGCCGACCTACCATCATTCAACGTCGACGCTGCCGCCCAGGTCGCGCACGCGATCAGCGTTCACGCGGTAGACAACGAGTTCGACTATTTCACCGCGGTCGACGACGCCAAGGACAAGAGTGAGGGTGACGATGCCGGCGCTGCCATGATCGGCACCGTCGAATTCAACTCAGCCACGCTGTACCGCTACGCGACGGTGGATGTCGATCGGTTGCAGGACAATCTCGGTGACATGCAGGCAACCAGGCGCGCGGTCGATGCCTTTATCCGATCATTCATCACCAGCATGCCGACCGGCAAGCAGAACACTTTCGCCAACCGAACGCTGCCGGATGCAATCGTGGTTTCGGTGTCAGGCAAGCAGTCGGTCAACCTTGCCGGGGCCTTTGAGGACGCCGTGCAGGCAGGCTCGGCAGGCGGTCGAATCGGGCTCGCGGCAAAGCAACTCGCCGAGCACGCCGACCAGGTTCATGCTGCATTCGGCACCGCCCCTGAGCGGACCTGGGTGGTGGCCGTCGGTGCCGCCGTCCAGCCGCTTGCCGAGCTGGGCCAGCACGTCTCGCTGGACCAGTTGGTCGATGGACTCGGCGACGAGGTGGACCGCCGGCTCTCGGGTGCGGCATGACGGTTCTGCTTCTCAAGCTGGCCGGCCCGATGCAGTCCTGGGGGGCCTCGAGTCGCTTCGTTCGGCGAGCAACCGAGTCATCGCCCACGAAGAGCGGCGTGATCGGCCTGCTCGCCGCCGCGCAGGGCCGCCGCCGGACCGACAAGATCGAGGATCTGCTGCAACTCAGCCTTGGTGTCCGGCTAGATCAACCGGGCCGGGTGGTGCGAGACTTTCAGACGGCGATCCCAGCCGTAGGCAAGCCATTGCCGTTGTCGGATCGCTTCTACCTCTCCGATGCTGCATTCCTAGCTGTGCTCGAAGCCGACCGGGCGCTGCTTGAGCGCCTGGACGACGCACTGCGCAACCCGACGTTTCCGCTCTACCTGGGTCGGCGGTCCTGTCCACCGGTTGGCCCGGTCACGCTGGGCCTGCGCGATGGGACCATCGTTGACGCGCTTGAAGCCGAGCCGTGGTTGGCGGCGCGGTGGTATCGCAGCAAGATTCGTTCATCCTCGCCGGTGCGCCTGCGGACGGTCGTGGACTGCGAGCCGGCAGAGGCCGACGAGACCATCCGGGACGAGCCTCTGAGTTTCGACCCGCAACGCCGCGAGTACGGCTGGCGCTCGGTACGGCACGGGACGGTTGGTGTGCTTCATCCAGATGCGGCGGCAGGTGGTGCTGATCACCATGACCCGATGACCGGATTGGAAGGCGACGATGTTTCTGACGCGGTTTGAGATCAACCCGCAGCGACGAGACGCACGCAAGCTGCTCGGCTCGCCCCAAGCGATGCACGCGGCGGTACTCGCTGGTTTTCCGCCGAGTCAAGCGAGCGAAGCCGGCAGGGTGCTGTGGCGAGTGGACCCGGGCGCGCACAGCAGCGTGCTTTACCTAGTCAGTCCGACTCAACCTGACCTGTCCCATCTGGTTGAGCAGGCTGGCTGGCCTAGCACCACGGGTTGGCTGAGCCGTGATTACCGACCGCGGCTCGATGGGCTGGCCGCCGACCAGGACTGGGCATTCCGCTTGACAGCGAACACCACCCGAAGTACCAAGCTTTCACCCGATGCGGCACGGTCACAGCGATATGG
This sequence comes from Jatrophihabitantaceae bacterium, assembly GCA_039922115.1. Classification (GTDB taxonomy): domain Bacteria; phylum Actinomycetota; class Actinomycetes; order Mycobacteriales; family Jatrophihabitantaceae; genus Jatrophihabitans_A. The sequence goes on along the minus strand of JBDSAN010000508.1, from coordinate 2,542 downwards.
CCACGTCACGGTGGCGCAGCAACGGGAATGGCTGATCGAGCGGATGCCGAAGCTGGGCTGCCGGCTGGGCAAGACCAGCCAGGATGAACCGGACCTGATCGTCAGCCAGCGATCGACAAAGAAGTTCTTACGGCAAGGTGGCACGGTCACTCTGAGCACGGCCACCTTCGATGGCAGCCTGATCGTCGATGATCCGGGCGCGCTCAGAGCAGCCCTGACTGGTGGTATCGGCCCGGCGAAAGCCTACGGTTGCGGGCTGCTGACCCTCATGCCGGCCAGACCGGCATGAAGAAGATGCCTGGCACGCCGCCACCAAGCTTGCCGGAGTTGGTACGTGCCACGGATCGAATGACCTTCGTCTACGTCGAGCAGAGTGTTATTCATCGAGAAAGTAACGCAATTACGGCGACGGACGCCCGCGGAACGGTGCACATACCAGCAGCGTCGCTGGGTGCACTACTGCTCGGGCCAGGCACCAGCGTGACCCATCAAGCGATGATGTTGTTGAGCGAGTGCGCCTCGACTGCTGTGTGGGTGGGCGAGCGGGGTGTCCGCTACTACGCACATGGTCGCTCACTGGCCAAGACCGCCAAGCTGCTGCAGGCACAGGCCGAGCGCGTGACTAACCGCAATGAGCGGCTTGCTGTAGCGCGCGAAATGTACCGAATGCGATTTCCTGGCGAGGATGATGTCTCTCAACTGACGATGCAGCAACTGCGCGGGCGAGAAGGCGCCCGAGTGCGTCGGTGCTACCGGCAACATTCTGAGCGGACCGGTGTCGAGTGGACCAAACGTGACTACGAGACAACGGACTGGGCCGGTGGTAGCCCGGTCAATATGGCCCTGTCAGCTGCCAATACCAGCCTGTACGGCATCGTGCACGCGGTCATCGTGTCGCTGGGATGCTCGCCGGGCCTCGGCTTCGTCCATACGGGTCATGAACGATCCTTCGTCTACGACATTGCCGACCTGTACAAGGCTGAGATCACCATCCCTGCTGCCTTCGATATCGCGGCTAGCGGCTATCCGGACATCGGATCTGCCGCGCGCAGGGTTGTGCGAGATCGAGTGCACGCCAGCCACCTGCTTGAGCGATGCGTGCGAGATATCCAGACCTTGTTACTTGGCGAGGACGGCGCTGGTGACCTCATCGAAGAGGCCGACGTCGTGTGGCTGTGGGACGGTGCTGACCGCCAGGTCACGGCCGGCCTCAGCTACAGCGACCCGAGCCTGCCTTATCCGTCATGATCACCATCGTGCTCACGGCGGTTCCAGTGGGCCTGCGTGGCCACCTGACCCGCTGGTTGGTCGAGATATCGGCCGGGGTCTTCGTCGGGCATGTCAGCACCCGGGTGCGCGAATTGCTATGGCTTAGGATCGTCGAACTCTCCGGAGATGGCCGCGCGCTGATGGTCTACAGTGTGCCCGGCGAGCAGCGACTGTCGTTCCGCGTCCACAAGCACCACTGGCAGCCGACTGACTTCGACGGCATCACGCTGATGATGCGACCGAACGAGAGTCCAGCACAGCCCGTCCGAGCAGGCTGGAGCACCGCAAGCAAGCGGCGGCGATACGGTGGGCGCGGTACAGCTAGACCGACCCGTCCCGCTGACGAGTGATCGAATCCGAGTACTTCCTCGGCTAAAGTCCCTGGTCAGAAAGTGTTCTCCCCGCGCAGGCGGGGGTGATCCCGGGAACGATCAGCGGATACGGCGAAGAATATAGTTCTCCCCGCGCAGGCGGGGGTGATCCCGTGCTGATCGACGCGTCCTGGCTCGCGACGACGTTCTCCCCGCGTAGGCGGGGGTGATCCCGGACACCCGTCCGCAGCTGCGATAGTCGAGGCGTTCTCCCCGCGCAGGCGGGGGTGATCCCCCGTACGACCGGCCCTCGAGCGCGATCAGGTTGTTCTCCCCGCGCAGGCGGGGGTGATCCCTTCGAGACCGTCACCTGGTGACCGACCAGGCCGTTCTCCCCGCGCAGGCGGGGGTGATCCCCGATCGCGGTCAGTCCGGACGTGTGGTGGACGGTTCTCCCCGCGCAGGCGGGGGTGATCCCAATGGCTACGGCGGCAAGCTCGCCCAGGTGCTGTTCTCCCCGCGCAGGCGGGGGTGATCCCCCGATATCGCTGGTGGTCATCGCTCTGGTGGCGTTCTCCCCGCACAGGCGGGGGTGATCCCTTGTAGTGCTGCTCGGAGTTGGTGCCTGCCTTGTTCTCCCCGCGCAGGCGGGGGTGATCCCTGGGCGGTCGGCACGAAGCTAGTGCTGACGCTGTTCTCCCCGCGCAGGCGGGGGTGATCCCGCGCAACGGTTTTTCGACGCGGTCGGGCATCGGTTCTCCCCGCGCAGGCGGGGGTGATCCCGCGCGCTGGCGCGCGGGGATGGATGGATGGATGTTCTCCCCGCGCAGGCGGGGGTGATCCCGGGTCGCTGACTGGCGCGTATCTGCTGCAAGGGTTCTCCCCGCGCAGGCGGGGGTGATCCCTCCTCACCCGGTTCGAGGCAGCCCGTACCGTGGTTCTCCCCGCGCAGGCGGGGGTGA
>JBDSAN010000507.1:0-3823 GCA_039922115.1 Jatrophihabitantaceae bacterium | reverse complement strand
AAAGCGCCGACGACCCCACCTCGTCAGTCACGATGGACTCGAGGGTCTCGGGGTCGCAGATGATCAGGTTGGCACTAGGAGGCTCGGACTCGGTATCGGGGATCCGCAACACCATTCCGTCGTTGGTGGCGGTGGCCTGCACCTCCATCCCGTAGCGCTCCCGTGCGCTCCGTTCGACCGCCAGGGCCCACGGAGTGAGGACACCGGAACCGAGCGCAGAGTGGACGCACACCCGCCAGTCGCCGAGCTCGTCACGGAACCGCTCGAACACGATGGTCTTGTCGTTGGGGAGGTTGCCGGTCGCGTTCTGCTGCTCGCTCAGATAGGCCACGAGGTTGCGCGCTGCAAACCCATCCAAGCCGGCCTCGTCCAGACGCTTCAGCGCTGCCTCGGGAGCCAGTGCTCCGATCTCGCGGACAAAGGTGCCGAACGCACGTCCCAGCTCCAATGGCCGACCTGGAGCATCGCCCTTCCAGAACGGCAACCGGCCGGGGACACCGGGGGCGGGGGAGACCTGCACCTGGTCGTGGGTGATCTGCTCCACCCGCCAGCTCGTGGTGCCGAGGGTGAACACGTCGCCCACCCGGGTCTCGTAGACCATCTCCTCGTCCAGCTCGCCCACCCGGCGGCCGGGACCGTCGGCCGAGGCCAGGAATACGCCGAACAGGCCTCGATCTGGAATCGTCCCGCCGGAGGTGACGGCCAGCCGCTGGGCACCGGCCCGGCCGGTCAGGGTGCCGGTCACCCGGTCCCACACCAGGCGCGGCCGTAGCTCGGCGAAGGCATCGGAGGGGTACCGGCCCGAGAGCATGTCGAGTACCGCTTCCAGCGCTGAGCGGGGCAGTCCTGCGAAGGCAGCGGTGCGCCGGACCAAGCGATCCACCTCGTCCACCGTCACGGTGTCCAGCGCGACCATCGCCACGATCTGCTGGGCCAACACGTCGAGCGGGTTGCGCGGGTAGCGGATCGATTCGATCTGGCCGCCCCGAATTCGCTCGGCGACCACCGCGCATTCCAGCAGGTCGCCGCGATACTTCGGAAAGATCACCCCGCGTGAGCGGCCACCCACCTGATGGCCGGCGCGTCCCAACCGCTGCATACCCGCGGCAACCGACGGCGGCGCTTCGACCTGGATGACCAGATCGACCGCGCCCATGTCGATGCCGAGTTCGAGCGATGAGGTCGCCACCACCGCCGGGATCAGGCCTGCCTTGAGCTCCTCCTCGACGAGTTGCCGCTGCTCTCGCGAGACCGAGCCGTGGTGGGCTCGGATATCGGCTACCCGCTCGGGATCGCGTTCCTGGGCAAGGTCGTTGAGTCGCGCGGTCAGCCGCTCGGCCAACCGGCGCGAATTTGCGAACACGATCGTCGAGCGATGGCTGTCGATCAGGTCGAGTACCCGTTCCTCGACGTGTGGCCAGATCGAGGACCGCCGCTGCGGATCACCGTCCGCGCCGGCACGGCCGCCGTCCTCGCCCAGTTCGGACAGGTCGGCGACCGGAACCACCACTGACAGTTCCAGGATCTTCTCAGCCGGTGGCTGCACCACCGTCACCGGACGTCCACCGGCCAGGAAGGTGGCAACCTCGTCCACCGGTCGCACCGTTGCCGACAGCCCGACCCGCTGAGCCGGACGTTCCAGCAACGCGTCCAGTCGTTCGAGGCTCACCGCCAAGTGTGCGCCGCGCTTGGTAGCGGCAACGGCGTGCACCTCGTCGATGATCACGGTCTCGACGCCAGCCAGCGCCTGCCGGGCCGCCGAGGTCAGCAGCAGGAACAGCGACTCGGGCGTGGTTATCAGAATGTCGGCGCCGTGCCTGGCGAAAGCCCGCCGGTCCTCGGCTGCGGTGTCGCCCGACCGGGTCGCTACCTCGATGCGCGGTTGGGGCAGTTCGAGCCGACGGGCCGCCTGGCCGATACCGACCAGCGGCGAGCGAAGGTTGCGCTCGACATCAGCAGCAAGGGCCTTGAGCGGACTGACGTAGAGCACCCGACAGCGCCGCATCGGATCGTCAGGAATCGGCAGCGCGGCCAGCCGATCAATTGCTGAGAGGAAGGCGGCAAGGGTCTTGCCCGAGCCCGTCGGAGCGACCACCAGCGTGTGCTCGCCTCGGCCGATGGCCTGCCAGGCACCGAGTTGCGCCTCGGTCGGACGGTCGAAGGCACCGTCGAACCAGGCAGCGGTCGCCGGGGTGAACAGGGCCTGCATTCCTCCAGTGTGCGTGATGGCTCTGACAGTCCTGAGCTGCGCACGGGATCGATCATGCCGGCTCGACCAGCCGGGCCGGCGATCAGCGGCGATGCACCGGACTGCTCCGCTCGGCGGTTAGGCTGAGCCGATGCGGCTGAGCGAGTTCTGGCAGCGGATGGAAATCCGTTTTGGGTCGGCCTATGCCCACTCGCTGGCAGCCGACTACCGCCTGAACCTGCTGGGCGCCACCGTCAATGACGCCATCGAGCGTGGCGATTCTCCCAAAGCGGTCTGGCGTGCGGTCTGCCAGGAATTCGAGGTTCCGCAGCGGCTGCGCTAGCCCCGGCCGCTGCCGACGCTAGCTGCGCGAGGCATGCACGGCGGCGTGTCGCCAGTCCAATCGAACACCTGTTCGTCTAGGCTGTGGATGAGCGAGCGGCTGTCCACAGATCCGATCGCACAAGCAGAACTGTCAGGGATCGGATCTAACGTCACCAGCAAGTGGTTCACAGCCGAAACGAGAGAGGTGTCAGCAGATGGCCGCAGCATACGACCGCGACAAAGCCCTTGAGGTCGCGCTCAGTCAGATCGACAAGCAATTTGGTAAGGGCTCGGTCATGCGGCTGGGCGAGCGTCCCTACGTGCCGATCGAGGTGATCCCGACCGGTTCGATCGCGCTGGACGTGGCGCTCGGTATTGGCGGCCTGCCCCGCGGCCGGATCATCGAGATCTACGGCCCGGAAAGCTCAGGTAAGACCACGGTGGCCCTGCACGCGGTGGCCAATGCCCAGGCAGCCGGCGGGGTGGCGGCGTTCATCGACGCCGAGCACGCGCTGGATCCGGAATACGCGCGAGCGCTCGGCGTCGACACAGATGCCCTGCTGGTCAGCCAGCCCGACACCGGCGAGCAGGCGCTGGAAATCATGGACATGCTGATTCGGTCCGGTGCGCTGGACATCGTAGTCGTGGACTCAGTTGCCGCGCTCGTGCCGCGTGCTGAGATCGAGGGCGAGATGGGCGATAGCCACGTCGGCCTGCAGGCAAGGTTGATGAGCCAGGCGCTGCGCAAGATCACCGGCGCACTTAGCAACTCCGGTACCACCGCGATCTGCATCAACCAGCTCCGCGAGAAGATCGGCGTGATGTTTGGCTCGCCAGAGACGACGACCGGTGGTAAGGCGCTGAAGTTCTACTCCTCGATACGCCTGGACGTGCGCCGGATCGAAACGCTGAAGGATGGCGGCGATGCGGTAGGCAACCGGACTCGGGTCAAGGTCGTCAAGAACAAGGTGGCTCCGCCGTTCAAGCAGGCCGAGTTCGACATCGTCTACGGCCAGGGCATCAGCCGCGAGGGCTCGCTGATCGACGTCGGCGTCGACCAGGCGATCGTGAAGAAGTCCGGTGCCTGGTACACCTACGACGGCGATCAGCTCGGTCAGGGCAAGGAGAACGTACGTAACTTCTTGCGAGACAACCCTGAGGTGGCCGACGAGATCGAGAAGAAGATCAAGGAGAAGTTGGGTGTCGGTGCTCGGCTAACCGAGGACGCGCCGCTGCCCGCTCCGGTGGACTTCTGACGGTAGTTGAGCGATGGCTCGACAACGACGAGCGGTGGGCGGCCGGATTTCCGAG
>JBDSAN010000506.1:0-14520 GCA_039922115.1 Jatrophihabitantaceae bacterium | reverse complement strand
CCGCCGAGACCAGGTAACCCAACGCCGGGTGGGCGTCGTTGCCGAAGTCATAGCCGTTGAACACCGCGTGGTGCCAGAACCCGTTATAGCGCTGCAGGCCATCAGGCACCGCGGACAGGTGGTACTTGGCCAGGTTGAGATCCTGCGGTGAGCTCTCACCGAATGCGCTACCCGGCGCGAGCAGCCCGATCGGGGTGAGCGCCACCATCAGGGCGACCGCGGCCAATGCCAGCTGGATCGGCTTGAGCCGGCGCTGCTTCAACTGCCGCGCGCTGGTCCGGGACGCCTCGTCGAGGGCCACGTTCGGGTGGTTGACCCGCAACAACGCGATATTGGCCCGCTGCAGGTAGGCCAGCACGCCGGCCGTCAGTACCGCCTCGACCACGCCGGCAACTACCAGGTGAGCCAGCATCATCGCCGGTATCGCTTGGGACAGGTGATAGGGGGAGTAGAGCGGCGCGCCTTGGGCATTGTGGAACAGGTCGGGCTGCAGGCCGAGTTCGATGCCGGCGGCCAGCGCCGCGCAGTTCAGGCCGAGGTAGCCGCCGATGCCGGCCGCGATCACCCGCCGGCCGGCGGTCAGGGTGGCCCGTCCGGCGATGATTCGATATACCGCGTAGGACACGAACGGCAGCACGATGGCCATGTTGAAGGCATTGACGCCGTAGGCGAGGACGCCGCCGTCGCCGAACAGCAGGGCCTGAAAGGCGAGCGCGACGCTGACCGCGATCATGCCGGCCCACGGTCCGAGCAGGATCGCCACCAGCGCGCCGCCGATCGCATGCGCGGTGGTGCCGTCCGGGATCGGCACGTTGAACATCATGATCAGAAAACACATCGCCGACATCATTGCCAGCAACGGGACCTGCCGGTTCTTGACCCGATTGCGGACCCGGCGGGAAGCTACCCCGAGCATCGGTGCGGTCACCGCATAGCCCACCGCGCAGGTCGCAGGCGACAGGTAGCCATCCGGAATATGCACGCGGCCCCCCAGTTGCCTCGACCGGCTTGTTGCCAATTACTTGCGATAAGACTAGCCCGGCTTGTTGCCACCGGCTACCCGAGCCGGTCAGGTCGGGCCGATCGGGTTGGCTCGGGACTGGTCGGACGGATGGTGCAACAGTGGGCGGGTGGCGCGCGTGTAGTCACCGTGGACGATCATGCGCGCCGGGCCAGCAGCTGGATCCGGGCAGCGGGGAGTGGGAGTCGGTGGACGCTAGCGCGCAGTCCTTCGACGACTTCGTGCGCCGCGAGCAGGCCGGCCTGGTCCGCTACGCCGCCCTGCTGGCCGGTTCGCGCGCGCAGGGCGAGGACCTGGTGCAGGACGTGCTGGTGCGGGTGTACCAGCGCTGGGATCGGTTGTCGGCCGGGCCGTACCCCAGCGCGCTGGCCTACGTCCGGCGGGCGGTCACCAACGAGCACGTGTCCTGGCGCCGGCGCTGGAGCACCAGGCAGGTCCGCTACCTGCCGACCGAGCACCTGCCGGTCGCCACCGCGCCGGCACCGGACGAGCCGGACGAGCGGCTCTGGCAGGGCCTGCAGCGACTGCCCGGTCAGCAGCGCGCCGCGGTGGTGCTGCGCTACTACGAGGGACTGGCCGACGCCGAGATCGCCGAGGTGCTCGGTTGCCGCCCGGCATCGGTGCGCTCGCACCTGAGCCGGGGCCTGGCCGCGTTGCGGGGCGCGGTCGAGATTGCTGATCGGAGGTGAGCCGGCGATGACCGAGCTCGAGGACCGGTTGCGCCGGTTGCTGGCCGCACGGGCCGAGCAGGTCGAGTCCGGACTGGCCGGACCGGCGATCCGGCAGCGAGCCGAGCGCCGCTCTGACCGGCTGCGCACGCTCGGCCTGCCGGTAGCCGCGGCCGTCGGGGTGGCGGCCGCGGTGGCGGTGCCCTTCCTGCTGATCACCCACCAGGACGGCCCGGTCCGGCCAGCTGGCCCGGGTCGCCAGCCCCCGGCACACTCGATCGAGCACTCGTCGCGGCCGGTGCCGCCGTCGTCTGTTACGTCCTCGTCTGTTACGTCCTCGCCGGTGCCGCCGTCGTCCGTGCCGTCGTCCGTGCCGCCGTCGTCGACCCGGCCGCCCTCGGTCAGCCAGCCGGTTCCGTCCGCGCAGGGCAGCCAGCCGGTTCCGTCGGCCAGCACGGCTTCGCCCACTCCGAGCCGCACCGGCTGATCCGGTTGCTGGCGTCGATTCCTGTTTTCTTGCAACAGATTCGATATCGCAGGCGTGTGATGGGGGAGTGGGCGCGATCAGCGCTCGACCGAATCGAATCCGGAGTATCGAGCTATGCAGCGAACCGTTCAGAACCTCGCCGTGGCAACCGGGCTGCTGGTTGCCGGGGCTGGCCTGGCGCTGGCCCTGGCCGCGCCGAGCCAGGCAGCGAGCACCAGCGCCCCGTCATCGGCGGCGCCCACGCCATCGAGGACAGCGCCGCCGTCGGCGGTCCCGTCCTCGGCCCAGACCGTCTCGCCGACGGCGGTACCGAGTTCCAGCACCGATCCCGGCAGCATTCAGGTTCCGGCCGGCAATGCCACGTCCCGCCCTGGTTCGGACCGGGGCTGGCAGCAGGCCGGGTTGCTCGGAGCGGGGACCTTGCTGGTGGGTAGTGGCCTGGCCGTAGCCGCCCGCCGGCGCTGATCGGCCCGATGGCCACGATCGGTCGGCGGCTGCGCTGGTGGCTGGTGCTCGGTTGGGTCGGGTCGGGGCTGGCGGTGATCGGGTTCGCGCTCGTGCTGCCGGCCGGGTCGCGGCCGGCGCGTCCGGTGCCGGTGGTGGACTGGGGCAGCACCGAGCCGGAGCTGGCTGGACGGGTCAGCCAGCAGGCTCGGCCTGCTGGGCCGCCGCCGGTCGGATCTCGTTTACGGATAACCCAATTCGGCATTGCGGCGCCGATCGTGCCAGTTACCGCACCGGGTGGAGTGCTGCAGGTGCCGGCCGACCCAGGCACCATCGGCTGGTGGGCGGGCGGGGCCGTGCCGGGTGCGCGGCAGGGCAGCGCGGTGCTGGCCGGGCATGTCAACTACGCCGGGACGTCCGGCGCGCTCGCGGTACTGGCCCGGATCCGGCCAGGTGCGCAGATCACGCTCGCCGAGCCGGGCGTCGCGCCGATGCGGTACTCGATCCGCGCGGTACGTAGCTATCCCAAGGCCAGCGGCATTCCGGCGTCGGTGTTCAGCCGGGCGGGCCCGGCCAGGCTGATCCTGATCACCTGCGGTGGCCCGTTCGATCCGGTGTCCGGCAACTACCTGGACAACCTCGTCGGATATGCCTATCCGATAACGTGAATCGGCTCGCGCGAGGGGTTGTGCTCGGCTGGCTATGGCGAGTGGGTAGTTGTGTTGGGTCGGCTGTGATGAGTGGGCAGTTACGTTCGGTCGGCTGTGATGAGTGGGCAGTTACGCGGTGAATGGTCGATTGAAATTGGCCACTCGTGCCTGAACTGCCCACTCGTCGGACGTCCGCGACGGGAACTGCCCACTCGCCGGACGGCCCTACCACCAGGCCGCCAGCGCTCAGCTCAGGCCGCCGCGCGCATGATCCGCAGGTAGGTGTCGGTAAGGATCGATGCGCAGGTGTCGTTGGTCAGCCCGCCGGTTCGCAGCCGCAACCGGATGCTGTGATCGACGGTACGGAAGGCACGCAGGTAGCAACCGGCCCGGATCGTGGTGAACACCGGCTCCCAATGCACCTGCGGCGCCAGCGGATCGTCCGGATCGTCGTACTCAGCGCCGGCGCCCTCCACGATGTTGAACATGCACAGCGCGCCGACCTCGCTGGGCTGCAGGTCCAGCCCGAGCGCGGCCGGGGTGACCGCATCGACGTCGAAGAGGCCGAGCCGGTACGCACGCATGGTGGCCAGCTGGATATCGGCCAATCGGGCGCCGAAGTCGGCGGCCGGGTCGGCGTCGGCGACGATCGGGATCAGCTGGTTCATGGTGGTGACCTGGTGATGCCAGCGCTGCAGGAACCGGTTCGAGGTCATCAGCCCGATCCGGATCGGACCCGGCCAGCAGTGCGGCACGATCGCATCCAGGAACGCGGCGGTGAACACCGTGGCCACCGACACCTTGTGATCATCAGCCAATCGCTGGGCGGTATCGGCGAGCTGGTGGGATTCCAGCGCTGCCTGCACCGCACCGCGGTCACCGTCCCGATCGGCGAACTCGGCAACGTTGGCCTGGTAGACCGCGCGAAAGTGCCGTTGACTGGCTCGCAGCTTTTTCTGCCAGGACTCGCCGGTGCGCTGCTCGATGGCAACCTCGGACAGTGAGTTCGGCGGCACCGGCAGCGGGCTGCCAGCGATCCCGAGCAACGCCAGCAGATCCATCCAGATCAACCCGACCGAGAAGCCATCGGCCGACAGGTGATGCAGGCACAGCGCGAGCCGGGTGATCACCGGTTCGGCCTGCAGCTCGATGAGATCAGCCTGCTCGCCACCGTCGGCGATGGCCAGCGCCCGCAGCGTCCGATCCGTGGTGAGGTCGAACGGGGTCGCCACCAGCGCGCTGACCCGAGCCTCGATGTCGTCGCGGCCGGCGGCGGCCACCTCGACCTGAGAGAACTGCTGGGCCGGTAGCGGGCGCTGCCGGGGGTTGACCGGATCGGACACGTCATACACCGTGCGCAGCGACTCGTGCTTGGCATCGACCGCGGTCAGCGCCTGGCACAGTTGCTGATAAGACACCGGACGGGGCAGCGTGAAGGTGTGGGCGAGGTTCGCTTCCTGCCAGCGGGCCCGGGGCAGCTTGTCGATGTCACGCCAAACCGACATCTGCCCGAAGGTGAGCGGTGCGCCCGCCCCAGCCGCCGTCATCGATGTGCCGGCCGAGCGGCAATCAGCGAAGCCGACCGAGCGGCGATCAGCGAAACCCGACGAGGACGAATTGCGGTACCTGACTGCATCACGGGCAGATTGTGCCACAGCCGGATCGGGTTGTTTGCGTGCTGGATGCTAAGTATTGCCCGGCTGGCGTGGTCAGTCCGGCCAGCTGGGCGAGCGGCCGAGCAGTACCAGCATCCGCTCCAGCGGCCCGGCGCCAGCCGGTACCGGACGTCCCGGCGCGAACGCCGCGCCAGGCTCGGTGCGCTCGGCGCCGTCCGGCACCCGCTCAGCAACCCGCAGCGCGGCCTGCAGCAGTTCGTCGTTCAGCTGGAGGGGAATTCCGAGACAGGCCGCCAGATCCCAGGCGTGCACGGCGTTGTCCACTAGGTGAAAGCTGATCGCCTGGCCGGCCGGAAAGCCTCGACCGGCGCGCAGCTCAGGCAGCGCAAAATCCTGGTCGGCAACCGCCGGGTCGGCAAACGCCTGAAGCACCTCGACGCAACCGGCCAGGTAATCCAGTACCGGGTCGGCAGCCCGCACCGGCAGCCAGCGCCGCAGCTCGGCTCCCGCACCGCGCGCTGCCGCCGCGAAGCCACGCTGCTGTCCGGTCAGGTGGGCCAGCAGGTCGGCCAGCGACCAGTCCCCGCACGGCGTCGGCCGGGCCAGGTCGCTCAACTCGATCCGGCTGGCCAGCTCGACGGTGGCCAGCACCGCCGCCCGATCCTGATCGATCAGCCCTCGCAGGGCATTTGCTTGTGTTGGCATGGCCTGACTATCTATCCCCGCAGCTGCGCAGGCAAGGCAGCCGGCTCAGCCGATGGCCCCTCGATCACCCGCTGGTAAGTGCCTTGCAAGATGCTGGCGGCGGTCTCGGCCGGCAGCCCGCCGGTGCGCAGCCGGAGCAGGACGGTGTCCTGCTGGGTACGCAGGACGCGCAGGTTGCAGCGCGCCGCGGTCAGGTTGAAGGCCTGTTCCCAGTGCAGTTGAGGCGCACCGCCCGCTACCGGCAGCGGGTACTGAGTGATCGCGCCGTTGACCACGTTGAGGATGCACAGCGGAGCTACTTCGCCTGGTTGCATCGCTAAATCGAGTGCTGCCGGGGTGACCGCGTCGACGTCGAACATGCCCAGCCGGAACGCGCGCATCGAGGCCAACTGAGTGGCGGCCAGCCGGGCACCGAAGTCGGTAGCCGGATCGGCCGCGACGACGATCGGCACCAGCTGGTTCATGGTGCTGACCTGGTGTTGCCAGCGTTGCAGGAACCGGTTGGAGGTCATCAGTCCGATCCGGATCGGCCCAGCCGTGCAAAACCTGGCCACCGCTTCCAGAAAGGCGGCCGTGAATACCGTTGCGACCGAGACCTGGTGCTGGCCGGCCAGCATGGTGACCGAGCGTGCCAACTCATCGGATTCCAAGGCCACCTGCAGCACGCCGGCATCGGCGTCGCGATCGCGGAAGTCAGCGACCTCGCTCAGGTAGACCGCACGAAAGTGCCGCTGGCTGGCCCGGACCTTCTGCTGCCAGGACGATGCGGTGCGCTGCTGTTCAGCCAGCGCGTACAGCGAGATCGGTGCTACGGGCAGCGGCTCACCCTCGATGCCGAGCAACGCCAGCAGGTCGGTCCACAGCAGCCCGATAGACCAGCCGTCACAGGCGATGTGATGCAGGCACAGCAGCACTCGGTCGACCTGCGGGTCACCGTCCTCGATGGTGCTTGCCTGGTTGTCAGTGATAGCCAGCACCCGCATCGGCCGATCCCGGCTGAGATCGAAGGGCTGCCCGATCAGCTGCTCGATCAGCCGCGCGACCTCAGCGGCGGCAACCGACCCGATGACCGGGACCTCGACGGACGTGCGAGCCGGCAGCAGTCGCTGGCGCGGCTGCAGCGGGTCGGACAGGTCATAGCAGGTGCGCAGCGATTCGTGCTTGGCTTCCAGTTGGGTGACAGCCTGGCTCAGCGAGCTTGCCGGTACCGGCCGAGGCAGTGTGAAGGTGTTGAACACGTTGGCCTCGTGCCAGCGCTGCCGGGGCAGCCGGCTGGCATCGCGCCAGGCGGCGAGCTGGCCGAAGGTGAGTGGGGCGGTCCCGGCCAGGCCCGCATCGACCGGTGTCGCCGTCGCCGGCCGGATCCCGGCATTTGAGATTGTCACGCCGAGATTGTGTCACAGCAAACTACCCGAAAGGGCGATATTAATCGGCAAACTGTCCAATGCCTGCGGGCTGTTCCCGATCAGGCCGCCAGTGCGGGTTCGGCCCGGTCGGCGTCCTCGAACAAGCCGACGAACAGCAGCACAAAGAGCAGCACCGATGAGATGCCGAAGACCGGCAGCGCCAGCGACAGCGGGTCCACCCCGGCGATCGATGCGCTGGCCAGCTCAGCTCGCGGCGTGACGATCGCGGCGGCCATTCCCACGTAGTGCATGCCGCAAACCCCGATGCCCATCACGACTGCGGCGGCGATGGTGGCCCAGACCCGGGTGACGGTGAAGGCGAAGAACAGCGCGACCGATGCTGCCACCACCGCGATCGCCAGTGAGAGCAACACGATCCAGCCGTGATAGCTCAGGCCGGCGTTCATCCGCATCGCCGACATGCCCAGGTAGTGCATGCCGGCAACGCCGAGTCCGGTGATCAGCCCGGCTCCGGCGTAGCGGGGGACGGTCTGCTCGCCCTGGCTGGCGAGGTAGAGCCCGAGCCCGGACGCGCCCACCGCAACGATCAGCGAGAGCAGCGTACGGGTCGTGTCGAAGCTGAAGCTGACGTCGTTGCTGTAGGCCAGCATGCCGATGAAGTGCATCGACCAGATCGCACCGCCGCCGATCGATACCGCGGCCGCGGCCAGCCAGCCGAACGAGGCGCCGCCGGTGCGCATCCTGGCTCGGCGGGCGCTCTGCAGCCCACTTAGCGAACCGAACACCGAGATCACGAAGGACAGCCCTACCAGGGTTGGATCGAATGAGGTGCTCGTCGCCTGCATCCCGGTCATCGCGACCAGCATTGGTGGCTCCTTGGGGGTGTACGAGGGCCCGCCTGCTGACGGGCGCCTCGGAGGTAGCCATCATTCGAGCCGACCGGCACCGGCAGCGCAAGCCCGGCAGCGACCGGGCCGTGAATTTCACCCTGAATTTATCGATGGATTAGCGGTCTACTCGCGAGTAGACCGGCCAGGACGTGCGAATCCGGCATTACCCGACCGGCAGCGTTAACCAAGCACAGCAATTACCACTGGATCGTAGCTTCTGCGGCGACCCGGCAGTAGGTTGTGCCTACCAGTCTTCTCGGGTTCCGGTGCGTCGGGCACGGCGGTGCGTGCCGCATTGGGCCCCCAGTCCGAGAGCAGGAGTGGTTGTAATTACGCACGCTTATCGCATGTCCGATGTCGGAACCGACATGGCCGAGCGGGCCGCAGCCACGCCACCGGCCGGCTCGCGTTGGGGCTCTGCCGACTTTCGACGATGGGGAATCCGGCCCAAGCTGATCGCGGTCGTGCTGATTCCCACCGTTGCCGCGCTGCTACTCGGTGGCCTGCGGATGGAATCCGCGCTGGCCGCCAGCGCCGACTACACCCGGCAGGAAAGCCTGGCCAAGGCGCTGCCGGAACTGGACTCGGCCACCCAGGCAATCCAAGCCGAGCGTGACCTGACCGTGGGACTGATCGCCAGCAGCCCGGCCGGCCCGACCTCGACCCTCGGCCAGCCGCGCTCGCGCACCGACAGCGCGGTGGCCGCGTTGCGACCCGCGCTGGTCAGGGTGGACGCCTCGCACAACCGCGACCTGCAGGCACAGCTGCGTGATCTGGTGGCACAGCTCGATGCGCTTGCCGGTTTGCGCCGAGCTGCCACCGCGACCGGAGCCGGGCCGGACCAGGTCGCGGTGGCCTACACCAGGCTGGTGCAGGCGCTGAACACAGTGGCCGGTCAGCTCGCCACCCGCAGCAGCAACGGTGATGTGACCCGCCGCGCGGCCGGCCTGCAATCGCTCAACGCCGCCGTCGAGGCGATGTCGCAGCAGCGCGGCATCGTCTACCGGGCGTTGCAGTCCAAGAACCTCACCGGTAGCGATTACACCGAACTTGCCTCGGCAAACGCTGCCAGCCAGCTCGGCATTACCGGCTACCTCAGCGCTGCCTCGGACCCCGGCCGGGCGCTGTATCAAAGCTCGTCGGCAAGCACTGAATCCACCATGATCGCTGCGGTGTTGCGGCGAATCGACAGCACCCGCTCGGTCACCGATCCGGCAATTACCTCAGCGCAATGGCTGAATCTCACCGGCGTCCGGGCCCAGCAATTGCAGCAGGTGCAGGCAGATCAGGCCGCCGGGCTGTCCGGACGGATCCACTCGCTGGCGCAGTCCGCGCGGACCGGTGCCCTGGTCAGCGCCGGGTTGATCTACCTGATCCTGAGCTTCGCGTTGCTGGCCACCCTGCTGGTCGCGCGGTCAATCCTGCGTCCGTTGCGGGCCTTGCGCTCGGCGGCCTTGGACGTCGCCTATCAGCGGCTGCCCGGCACCGTTCGCCGGCTGGAAGACAGCGACGTCGACGCTGACGCGCTCGCGGTAGCACCGATCGGGGTGGGCGGGCCGGACGAGATCGGCCAGGTCGGACGCGCCTTCGATGCGGTGCACAGCGAGGCGGTCCGGCTGGCCGGCCAGCAGGCGCTGATGCGCGGCAATGTCAGCAAGATGTTCACCAACCTGTCCCGGCGCAGCCAGAACCTGGTCGAGCGCCAGCTGCGGTTGATCGATGAGCTCGAAGCAGGTGAGCAGGACGCCGATCAGCTGGCCAACCTGTTCCGGCTCGACCACCTCGCTACCCGGATGCGGCGCAACGATGAGAACCTGCTGGTTCTGGCCGGTGCCGAGGGCGGCCGGCGGCGCAGCGAGCCGGTGCCGATGCTCGACGTGCTGCGCGCGGCCAGCGCCGAGGTCGAGCAATATGCCAGGGTCAAGCTGCAAGTGCTGAGCGGCTACCTGCTGACCGGCCCGGCGGTCAACGACGTCGTGCACCTGGTTGCCGAACTTGTCGAGAATGCAACGACATTCTCCTCGCCGAGCACCTCGGTGCTGGTCCGCTCGCGCAGCCTGGGCACCGGCGGTGACGTGATGATCGAGGTGGAGGACCACGGCATCGGGATGAGCCCGTCCGAACTGGCTGCGGCCAACCAGAAGCTGGCCACGCCGTCCGGGATGGACGTCTCGATGTCGCAGCTGATGGGCCTGTTCGTGGTTGCCAGGTTGGCGGTCCGGCACGGCATCGACGTGCAGTTGCGGCCGGCCCAGACTGGCGGCCTGATTGCCCTGGTCCGGCTGCCGGCTGCGCTGATCACCGCGCCGATCGAGTCGGTGCCGACAGCGGTACCGGTGCGGGCCGCCGGACAGGACCTGGTGGGCTCGCCGATCTTCGATGCGTTGCAGTCGGAATGGTTCACCGGCCGGGGTGCTGATCTGATGCCACCGCTGGCGCCGGCTGGGCAGCCATTGCAGCCGACCGCCCAGCAGCCGACCGCCCAGCAGCCGCCGAGCAACTGGCGCTCACCGGGCGACGATGGCTGGCTGGCAGCGGCCAGCTTGGCGACGCCGAACCAGCCCGCAGCAGTGACGCCCGCTGGCTTACCGGTGCGGGTACCTGGCCGCAACCTGATTCCGGGCTCGGCGGCACCGACTCCGGTGGCCACCAGTAACGGCTCGCATGGCCGACCGGCGGCGAAGTTACCGCGGGCCCTGTCTGGTTACCAGCGCGGTGTCCGGCGGGCCCGTGACAATGGTCAGTCCGAGAATGGCCAATCCGAGAATAGCCAATCTGAGAATGGCCAATCCGAAACTGGTCAATTCGAGCGGTTCGCCCGGCAGCGGCTCGCCCGATCGCGCGGCTGGTCCGGACCAGCCGGATTCGAAAGGATAGGTGAGCATGGTCGAATCATCCACGGCAGGCGCTGAGATCGGCTGGCTGATCGACAACCTGACCAGGCAGGTGCCCGACATCGCGCACGCGATTCTGGTGTCCGCCGATGGGTTGCCGCTGGCTCGATCTGCGGCCTTCCCACCGGATCGGGCCGACCAACTCGCCGCGATCGCGTCCGGGCTAACCAGCCTGACCCAGGGCGCCGCCCGCTGCTTCAGCGCCGGCGAGGTCAGGCAGCTGATGGTTGAGATGGATCACGGGTACCTGTTCGTGATGTCGGTCAGCGAGGGCTCATGCCTGGCCGCGCTGGCCAGCGCAACCTGTGACCTCGGCCAGGTCGGCTACGAGATGTCGCTGCTGATCTCGCGGGTAGCCAGCGCGCTCACCCCGGCGCTGCGTGCCCAGCCGTCCGGCACCGGCCAGTAGGACGCCACGATGACCGACCCCGAGTCGACGTCCGGCATGGTCCGGCCGTACGCGCTGACCGGCGGTCGGACCCGGTCCGAACACTCCTACCCGCTCGAGGCGCTGGTGCTGACCAGCTTTGCCGGTGAGCGGCTGGAGGCTGACCGCAGCCCGGAAAGTCAGGCGATCTGCCAGCTCTGCGTGCACAGCAGGTCAGTCGCTGAGATAGCCGCGCACCTGCACGTCCCGATCGGGGTTACCCGGGTGCTGGTAGGCGATCTCGCCGACGAGGGGCTGGTGCTGGTGCACGTGCAATCCCAGGACGCCCCGGATACCGAACTGCTGGAAAGGGTGCTCGGTGGACTTCGCAAGCTCTAGGGCCGGTGACCGGCCTGCCGGTGGCATCGATTCCAGCCACGCGACCACCTCGGTCAAGATCGTGATCGCCGGTGGCTTCGGGGTCGGCAAGACCACCTTCGTCGGTTCGGTTTCTGAGATCGTGCCGCTGACCACCGAGGCGGTGCTGACCGCGGCCGGGGCCGGCGTGGATGACCTGGCTGCCGTCCCGGACAAGCAGACCACCACGGTGGCGATGGATTTCGGCCGGGTATCGCTGGACAGCGACCTGATCCTGTACCTGTTCGGCACGCCCGGCCAGCACCGGTTCTGGTTCATGTGGGACGACCTGGTTCGGGGCGCGATCGGTGCGGTGGTGCTGATCGACACCCGCCGGCTGGCTGACAGCTTCGCCGCGATCGACTACTTCGAGAATCGCGGAGTGCCCTTCATCGTTGGGCATAACCTGTTCAACGGGCAGCGCTCGCACACCGCCGAGCAGGTCCGGGAGGCGCTGGGGCTACGCCCCGACATCCCGATAATCAGCTGCGATGTGCGCGATCGCGAGAGCACCAAGGCCAGCCTGATCCGGCTGGTCGAGTACGTGCTGGCGGTCCGCAGCGCCGTTCGCAGCTGAGCTTGGCCGGCACCGGGGCCGTTGTCAGCCAACCGTAAGGGTGCCGGTGTGGGCAAAGTGTCGATCCGGGAGCTAGCGTGCGAGCGGTGAACCGTTGGCGCAGATTCAGCGCACTAGCCCTGGCCAATTGCCTGTTGCTGGCCGGCTGCGCAGGCGCCGGCCAGCGCGTGCCGGCCGGCCTGGCCGGTGTCGGCAAGTTGCCCAGACCGGCCAGCGCCTGGCCGCAGGCTGGTTATGACGCCAGGCATTCCTCGGCAAGCGCGGCCATCGGACCGCAGCAGGGCCGGTTGAGGTGGAGCGCGCAGCTGGCCGGTGACCTGACACCGGGACCGGTGATCGGAATCGATGGCAGCGTGCTGCAGGCGTCCAACAGTGGTGTGCTCTACGCGCTAGACCCGGCGACCGGCAAGCAGCGCTGGCACTATGACGCCAAACAGGGCTACGGCAGCGACCTGTCGACCAGCCCGGCGGTGCTCACCGACGGGACCATTCTGTGGCCCGGACCGCTCGGCACGCTGTATGCGCTGACTGCCCACGGCACGCTGGCCTGGCGTGAGCGGCTCGGTGACGACCTGCTGTCACCGGCGGTCGCTGGTGCCGGCCGGGTCTATGTTGCCGACCTGTCCGGCCAGCTGACCGCGCTCGAGGTCGGCAATGGCCAACATCGCAAGGCGTGGACGCTCGATCTGGGCGACCAGGATCTGGCCAGCCCGACGGTCGGGCCGGATGGCACCATCTACACCGTGGCTGGGCGATACCTGGTCGCGGTCCGCGATCTCGGTGATCGGGGCGTGCGCCGTTGGCGTTTTCGTAGTAAAGACAAGCTTGAAGTGTCAAATGCGGTGAGCTCTGACGGTATCGTGATGCTCGGCACCAACGCCGACAAGCAGTACGGCATCCGGTCCGACGGCAAGCAAGCCTGGGCCTACGACAAGGGCGAGTTCACCTACTCATCGTCGGTGATCACCCCGAGCGGCAAGGCATATTTCGGTGACAACCAGGGCCGGCTGACGGTGCTGGCCGCCAGCGATGGCAAGCAACTGCTGAGGGTTCAGGGCAGCAGCACGCCGCGCACCGCGAGCATCTGGACTTCGGTGGCTGTCGATGGTCGCGGCGACTTCTACTTCGCCACCGTCACCGGTCGGATCTACGGCTTCGATCCGTCCGGCAAGCAATTGTTCGAGCTGGATGCCGGCGCCGCCGTGCATTCCTATCCTGCGATCGGTGCCGACGGCACCCTGTATTTCGGCACCGTGGCCGGCAAGCTGCTCGCGATCGCACCCGGCTAACGTCGCTCAGCCTGGCTGCCCGGCGATCACCGTGCCGTGCACGAGCTCGACGTAGCTTCCGTCCGGCGGCAGGTTGCCGGTGCCGACGATCGCGGCTGGCACGCCGGATTCGCGCAGCAGGATGCCGAGGTGGCTGAGTAGCGCGCCTTCCTCGAACAGGAAGCCGTCGACCAGGCCGATCAGCATGGACAGCACCGCAATCGGACGAGCCGCAGCCACGATCACCTTGCCACCATCGAGGCGAAGTCGATCGTGCAATTGGCCGAGCAGGGCTGCCTCGTCACCGGCCGACACCGGCTGGGCGATGCTGATGATCGGCGCGATGCTCGATTCGGTCAGCACCTCGTCGATCCCCAGGTGCTGCACCCGGCCACTGGCCAGGCCGGCGCTGAGCACCCGGGACGAGCTGAGCCGGGCCGGTTCACCGGCCTGCTGGGTGCTGCCAGCCGGCGC
Organism: Jatrophihabitantaceae bacterium; assembly: GCA_039922115.1. Lineage (GTDB taxonomy): Bacteria > Actinomycetota > Actinomycetes > Mycobacteriales > Jatrophihabitantaceae > Jatrophihabitans_A. The sequence goes on along the minus strand of JBDSAN010000506.1, from coordinate 675 downwards.
GGAGTAGTCGACAAAGAACAGGGTGCTGCCGCTGATCACCCATTCCAGGATCGCGCGGGGGTGCAGCCGGCGGGCGTGCTCGCGGGTGGTGTCGGCCAGCGCCTGCGCCTGCTGGTCACCGACCATGGCCCGCAGCCGGTCGGCAGAGATCGGCTGGGCGCTACCGAAACCGCGGTTGAGGGCAAGCAAGCCCTCATCGGAGGCCTCGACGTACACCGAGCCGTCAGCGGCAACGGTGGACAGCACCGCGACTTCGCCCTTGATGTATTCCCTGCACAGGAAGGCAGCTTCGGTATCGGGTGTAGTAATTGAGCCGATCGTGTCAGCCAGTTCGGCCCGCTCGATGATGTACTGGCGCTCGGTCGGGCTGGCATCGACGACCACCTTCGCCGGCAGCTGCTCGCTCCAGGTTCGTAGCCGGCCCAGCCCACCGGCCGGCTGCCAGTTCACCAGCCAGCCAGCCGGGACGCTCGCGCCGTGCGCGATCGCGATCGCCCGGGGCAACCGCCGCTTGGCCCGGATCCGGTGGTAGTCCGCAGCGACCTCGCCGAGTGCCAGGTCATGCGCATCGCCCTCGTACAGCGCTGCCACCCGCAGGCCAGCTCGTTGCTGGCCGGCCAGCTCAGCGGTGCGCGGGCGTACCTGAACGATCCACAACCGCTCGCCGTCCCAAGC
>JBDSAN010000505.1:0-3683 GCA_039922115.1 Jatrophihabitantaceae bacterium | reverse complement strand
CCGACCCCGATGCTCAGGTTGTCCGCGGTGAGCCTCCGGCGGTTGGTCCGCACCAGGAACCGGCCCTGGAACTCAACCGACTCGACCTCCTCACCGAAGGTGACGTTCTGGTTCCGGTGGGCAGCCCATTCCAGGTAGTTGCGGAACTCGTGCCGGGGCACCGCATCGAAGCGGGCGTTGAGAAAGTGGTAGATCCGGCCCTGGGCATGCAGGTAGGCCAGGAATGAGAAGGCATTGGTCGGGTCGGCCAGCGATACCAGGTCCTTGAGCATCGAAACCTGTAGCGCGGCGTCGGGTGTCTGCTGCCCGTCATGCCAGCCGAACCGGTCCCGCCGCTCGATGAACAGGCTGGTCAGGTCGGCATTTCCATACATCAGACAGGCCAGCGAGAGGTTGGCCGGACCTACGCCGATGCCGATGCATCTGAAGTGTCTGGGCTCAGCAGTGCTCGCATCAAGCGGCATCGGCGGACTCCACCCTTACCTGTTCGAGATTTTCACGAGGCGATGGGACGCGGGGGCGGCGCGCCGACCGACCACAGGGCATGCAGCAGCCCGGACGGTCCTGCAGACGGTCCCCGTGAAGCGCGTAGAGCAAGCTAACGTCATAACAGTCGCTCTGCTTAAATAAGACAGAACGGGACTAGCCGCTACGACCGGCCCACCGTAAACCGGACCGCGCATGCGTGTCAATACACCCAGCGCATGCCAAATCGGCATTCATTACTAAGGCTTACCTTCGCCTGATCGGCAGCTAACACCGCAGCGGTACTCCCCGGAAACAGTGCCGCCCCGGCGAGCTGTGACTCACCGGGGCGGCACCGCGCTTGGGACGGCGGGTCAGGCCTCGCTCAAACAGACACCTTGCGATCAGCGGCCTCTGCTGCCTCGGCCGAGGTGACCGAGCGCGCCCGGAACGGCAGCCAGGCCGCCAACGCCATCAGCGCCATCGCCAGCGGGACGTGCACCGCGGTCAGCACGTCCTTGCTGTCATCACGGATCAGGCCGCCGAGGTAGGACTCGACGATCAGCAGCACCGCGAACAGCGCGCTGCCGACCCACAGGTCACGACGCTGGCGAAGCTTGACGAACGCGACCACGGCGGCGGCCAGCGCGAACAGGATCGCGATGTCAGCGCCACGAGCGTGCACGTCGATCCAGGACGAGGCCGAATCGCGCTCGCCGTCGTGCTCCAGGAAGATGCCGGCCCACAGGCCTTGCAAGAAGACGATCAGGGCCGAAATGCCAATCAGGATAGTGAAGATCCGCTTTCCACGCGGTTCGAAGCCTTGGTCGGGGGTACGGGTGACTGGGGGTGTCACGAGGATTCTCCTTCGGTAGAACGAATCCCCATAATAACGATCAAATATGACCTAAACGTTTCCAGCGCCGTCCTCGGCCATCTTCAGAGAACCTACAGAGTTAGTTCAGCTCGAAGCTCGACCAGGTGGTTCCGTCCGCGCGCACCGCGAAGGCTCTGATCTTGCGGGCGCTGAACCAGTCCTGGCTGGCCTCGCCCATCGCGAAGCCGGCGGTGGCCAGCACATCGCACTCGATCACCGAATCGCCAGTCACCGACAGGCTCAGCAGCTGCTCTGCTACCGGCTCGCCAGTAGCCGGGTTCAGGATGTGCCGACCGCGCTCGGCGGTGCCCGAAGTCGCTAAGGCAAGGTCGTTTCCCGTTACGGTTGCGAGCAATTGACTGCGATCACGCGGGTCGACGATACCCAGCCGCCAGGGCCGGTCACCGGCCGAGCCGACGCAGGCGATGTCGCCACCACCATTGATCGTGTGGCTGGTCGAGCCAGCCCGCACCAGCACCTGGCTGGCCTGCTCGATCGCCCATCCCTTGACGTAGCCGGACGGATCGAGCCGGCCGCCGGCACGAGCATCGAACCAGCCGTCGGTCCTGGCCTTCCAGGACTCGCACTCGGCCAGCACCCGCGCCACCTGCGGATGCTGTTCGGCCAGCTGTGCCGGGCTGATCTCGCCCCGGTCGAGCCGGCTGATCACGCTGTCCTCGCGGTAGGTGGAGTAGTCCCGATCGAGTTCGTGCAGCAGCCGAACGGCAGCTGCCAGGCTGGCCGGGTCGACACCAGGTTGCCTTATATCGAAGGTGAAAACCGTCCCCATGCAGTGCTCGACATGCTTCACCGCGGCTGCCTGCGCCACCGCCATCAGAACCCGGCCTGACTGAGCGCGCTCTGCAGCGACTGCAGGAAGCCCTCCGAGGTATAGGTCGCGCCGGACACGCCGTCGATGTTGGCGCTCTGGGCTTGGATCGTCTGCTGGACCAGCATCGGTGCGGCCTGGGAGTTAATGTCGGCCGAGCGCGGATCGTTGGCGGTCAACTGCAGGAATGACACGTCCTTGATCGAGTGCCCGGTCAGCACCACCTGGACCTGGACGATGCCGTAGCGGGTCTCGATCGCCTGGCCGGCAACGGTCTTGTTCGAGCTGGCCGCACTCGCCGAGGGCGTCGCGGTAGCCGATCGGCCGGGCTGTGGCGGCGCGGACGAGGACGGGCCGGCGTTGGCCGGCGCGCTGGTACTGGTCGAGGCCTTGGGCCCGGCCAGCACCGGCAGCGGATGGCTGGCGGCCGAGTGGGTCTTGAAGCTCAGCAGGGCGCCGAGTCCGGCGATCGTGCCGACAATGCTGAGCAGAACGCGACGCATGAAGCTGCCTCTCAGAACGCGAAGGTCTCGTGGTGGATGTGCTTGGCCGGTACGCCAGCGCGCCGCAACTGCTCGCGAGCATGATCGGTCAGCCCGGCCGGGCCGCACAGGTAGACATCATGCTCGGCCAGGTCCGGGATCTTGCGGGTCAGCTCCGCGGCATCGATCGGGTCCCGCCGCCGGCCCCGTCCGCGCGGGCCGAACACGTAGAGCAGCCGGGCACCGCGCTGCTTGGCGATCCACTCCAGTTCGGTGCCGAACACCACATCGGCCGGGCCGTGCGTGCGGTAGAGCAGGGTGAGTTCGCCGACGCTGGCCGGCAGCGATTCGAACAGCGCCCGGATCGGCGTAATGCCCACCCCGCCAGCCAGCAACAGCACCTTGCGCCGGCTGCGCCGGGCCGAGGTGAACGCGCCGAACGGGCCCTCGGCGATCACCTTGGTGCCAGGCCGCAGGCCGGCAAGCTGGCCGCTGTGCTCACCCAGGTCCTTGACGGTGATCCGCAGGTACTCAGCGGTCGGCGCGGCCGACAGCGAGTACGGGTTGGCCGCCCACCACAGGTCCCGGGTCAGGAACCGCCAGCGGAAGAACTGGCCGGGCTCGGCACCGAGCTTGTCCAACCGGTGGCCGGTGATCCAGATCGAGATGGTGCCCGGCCCCTCCTGCTTGACCTGCACCACCTCCAGCCGGTGCCGGAACGCCTGGCTGATCGGCATCAGCAGCCGGTACCAGAGCAGGCTGGCGCCGACCGCCAGGTACATCGCCGACCAGAGCACCCGCGCCGGCCGGTTGAACATGAACTCGGCCCCGTTGGCGAACTGGTGGCTGAAGGCGAGCGCGACCGCCAGGTAGGTGTAGAGGTGGATGAAGTGCCAGGTCTCATACCGCAGCCGGCGGCGAGCGGCCCGGGCCGACACGATTCCCACCAGCACCAGCAGGCCGAGCGCGACGGTGGCCATCAGCACGTCCTTGTAGGTCGTGATGAAGGCACTGGTCTGGCCGATCACGC
>JBDSAN010000504.1:0-7342 GCA_039922115.1 Jatrophihabitantaceae bacterium | reverse complement strand
GCGCGTAGTAGGACCGGTCACCGACGTGGCCGGTGCCGGCGAATGCCTCGATCATCGTGGCCGGATCATCATGATTTCCAGGTAGCAAGTGCAGCGGCAACGGGAACTTGCCGATGACCTCACGCAGCGCCTAGTACTCGGCGAGCTCGCCGTGCTGTACCAGATCACCAGTGATCAGAACGCAATCCGGCTGCGGGCTCAGCGCGAGCACCCGGCCGAGTGCGTGATGCAGCCGGACGGCCGGCTCGGTGCCGAGCGGGCCGAGTTGCAGGTGCGTGTCACTCAACTGCGCCAGGTACATGCCGCCTCCATCATCGTCCGCTGACAGCCCAGCGTAACGAGTCGCTCGACTGGGGACCTTCGACACTGAGCGCAGGCCGCCGAACTGCCTAGCCTCGTAGTAGGCGGAGCGTCAGCACCGCGAGGGAGTTCGACCATGAGGCGACTACTGGTACTCGGCGGTGGCACCGCAGGCACGATGATCGTGAACAAGCTCAGGCGGCGGCTAGACCCGGACCGCTGGCAGATCACGGTGGTTGATCGCGACGATGACCATCATTACCAGCCGGGCTTTCTGTTCCTGCCGTTTGGCAGCTACTCCCCCGGCCAGCTGACCAGGTCCCGGCGCAAGTTCATCCCGGACGGCGTCGAACTCGTACTGGGCGAGATCGATCGGGTCGATGCCGCCGCGGGCACGGTCGAGCTGGTTGACGGCCGCGCTTTCGACTATGACTTCCTGGTCATCGCGACCGGGGTCAGTCCACGGCCTGACCAGACCACTGGCATGCTGGGCCCGCTCTGGCAGCAGAGCGTGTTCGACTTCTACAGCATGGACGGCGCGCAGGGGCTGGCCCGAGCCCTGGCCGAATTCGAGCACGGCCGGCTTGTCGTGCACATCACCGAGCTACCGATCAAGTGTCCGGTTGCACCATTGGAGTTCAGCTTTCTCGCTGATGCCTACCTGCGGCAGCGAGGAATCCGCGACCAGGTCGAGTTGGTCTACGTAACCCCGCTGTCAGCAGCCTTCACCAAGCCGGTCGCGGCTGCCAGGCTCGCTTCGATGCTCAGCGATCGCGGCATCGAGCTGGAAACTGATTTCACCATCGAACGGATTGATCCGGACGCTAAGACGATTGTTTCCTATGACGAAAGGGCAATCGAATTTGACTTGCTGGTAACGGTACCCGTCAATATGGGGGCTGACTTCATCGGCAGGTCAGGCCTCGGCGACGAACTCAACTACGTTCCGGTCGATCGACACACCCTGCAGGCCAAGCGGTACCCGAACATCTTCGCAGTCGGTGATGCCAATGACATCCCGACGTCCAAGGCAGGTTCGGTCGCGCATTTCGCGGTGGTGACCTTCATCGACAACTTCATGCGACACATCGAGGGCCAGCCGATGACTGCGTCCTTCGACGGCCACGCGAACTGCTTCATCGAGTCCGGCAACGGCAAAGGCCTGCTGATCGACTTCAATTACGACACCGAGCCGCTGCCCGGAAAGTACCCGCTGCCGGTACTGGGGCCGTTCAGCCTGCTTGCTGAGACGCATGCCAATCACCTGGGCAAACTCGCGTTCCGGTGGATGTACTGGCATCTGCTACTGCCCGGCCGGCCGATCCCGCTGCCGGCGCACATGTCCATGGTCGGCAAACGGGCCGACAGCCAACCCGTCGAACAAGGAGCGCCCTGATGCCGGTAACCACCCTGGACGGCCACCAGATCCAGGTCAATGACGAAGGATTCCTCACCGACCCGAGCGAATGGAACGAGGGACTGGCCAGCGTCCTGGCCGCCCAGATCGGCATCGAACTGACCGATGAGCATTGGCAGGCGATCCGCTTCCTGCGCGCCGACTATGCCGAGCAGGGCCAGACAGCCACCATCCGCCGGGTAGCCACCGTCGGCGGTATTCCGGTCAAGCGACTGTTCATCCTGTTCCCGCAGAAGCCGGCGAAGAAGATGGCCTACATTGCTGGACTGCCCAAGCCACACGGTTGCGTGTGAGTCGACAAATCCCACCCATACCTTGATGAGACCCGGTGATCTTGACATGACCACGATCGAAACCGCAGCCATCGTCCCGAAATTCGACACCGATCCGGGCGGTCGCAAGCTAGCAATCATCTGCTCCAAAGGCACCTTGGACATGGCCTATCCGGGACTGGTGCTGGCCAATGCCGCCCTCGGAGAGGGCGTCGAGACCCACCTGTTCTTCACCTTCTGGGGCTTCGAGATGATCAACAAGAAAACCATGCACGACCTCAAGTTCACCGTGCTGGGCAACCCGGCGACCCATCTCCCGCAGGGTCTGGGCGGGCTACCGTGGATGACCTCGATGGCCACCGCCAAGTTGAAGAAGTCAATTGCCGAGATCGGCGTCCCCGAGATTCCAGAGTTCCTGGAGCAGATCGTCGCTTCTGGCGGGCACCTGTGGGCCTGCCGGATGTCGGCCGACATGAACCACCTCAGCGAGACCGATCTCTACGACGAGGTCGAGGGCATCATCAGCGCGGCCGATTTCATCGACAAGACCGACGGAGCGCAACTGCTGTTCATCTGAACCCTTCGACGTTGCCCCGCGATTTCAACCCGCCGAGGCTGCGCAAGATCGAGGAAGTCCACCGACCGGGCCGGCCGAATAATTGTTACTGATCTCGGCGGATACCGGTGGTATCTAACTGCACGGACCTGACGCCGGGTAGCAGAAATGACAGCGGGTCGCGGTCCGGTCGGGACGGCGGCGCGCCCGGTCGAGGAGGACGGCGTTGGGCAACATGAATATGGCGACCGGTTGGGATACCACCGGCGCGATCCTGATGGTCCTATGGGCCCTCGGGATGTGGAGCGCGGTGGGGATCCTGGCCTTCGCCAACCACCGACAGGTACGGCCCTGGGTATTCCAGGGCTCGGTCGCGGTAATCGGGATCGGCATTGTGGGCCAGCTCGGCCACCTGCAGGAGCACATCGCGCAAGCCGGCTACTGGGTCAAGCACCCGAATGCCAAGCCGTGGATGACGCCCTTGGGCACCGGGCTGGCCAAGGGATTCGGCCGGGTCGATACCGGTAAACCCTCACTGGGAATGGAGATCCTGCACCTGACCGGTAACTTCATCTTCCTGGCCGGGCTGGCCGGGGTCATGGTGATCACCTGGCGAGTGCGCCAGACCAGGGCCCGCAAGTGGGGCAAGATGGGTGTTTGGATGCAGGGCATTCATGGCCTGGAGCACCTGTCGCTGACCCTGTCGGTGGCCTTCGGCGCCAAGCGCGCGATCGGCCTGTCGACCTGGTTCGGCATCCTGCCCAACGGCCCGGGCCTGTGGACCTACCGGATCTGGTGGCACGCGATCGCCAACCTGATCGGCTCGATGATCTTCTCGGTGGCTGTCTACCACCTGTGGAAGGAGCGCGCCGCGGTCCGGGCTGCCTACTACCAGACCGAAGCGGTGCCGGCCCGCGAGCCTGCGCGCTCACCGCGCACCAGTTCCCGCCCGATGCCCGGAACCGCCGGCGCCATCTAGGGAAATCCGACAAGGCAGGACCTGAATCGCGGCCAGGCTTGGCGATTCAGGTCCTGCCGGTCAGGGCCGTATCCTCGCAAGGCCAGTCCATCGATCCGGGGACGTTCATGCTCATCGACTTCACTGATAAGCCTGTCCTCGCCGGCCGGCTGGTCACCTTGCGACCTGGCTCACCCTGTGCCACGGCTTCGTGCATGAAGGAACCAAGCGGCAGGCATTGCGCTTCGATGGCGAGTGGATCGACGCGCACGACATGGCCGTGCTGGCAACCGATTGGCGAGGCGAGCGCTGATGTTACTTCGGGGCCGTGATCGAACCGTAGTGCCCGACGGCGATCTGACCGAGATTGCCCAGGCCCGGATAGGCCGGGTTGAACACGTCCGAATGCGCCGCGAGCACCCCCAGCAATCCGGGGTGCCCAGTACCCGAGTCGAACCTGGTCGCGCCGAAGGACGTTGTGAACGGGTCGATGCCGTGAAAGCCCTGATCCTGCGGGTTGGCGATCAGCGGAGCGCCGATCTGCATGGCGTTGGCGTGGTATTCGTTGGCACCGAGGCTGCCGAAGAAGTCACTCACACCGACCACGCCATCATTGCTGGTGGCGCTGGCAAAGACGTGCCCAACACCTAGCGCGGCGGCATTCGGGGCCGGCACTCCTGGGCTGTCGAGCAGCGCAATCGCGTCGGTCCGTAACCCGCCCGGCGCCTGAGCCGCGTCGGCGGTGAGCACCGTGCCATAGCTGTGTGCCGCTACCACGCTGGTGAACGGCGTCGCCGTGTCATGGGTGGCGTACAAGCCTTGCTGGAAGGACTGCAACGCGCCAGCGCCGGACTGGGCATAGCTCGGGTCGATCGCCTGGGTCAGCGTCGGTGAGTGGTAGCCCACCCAGCTGATCACCGAGGTCGACTCCCCCGGCGCGGCATTGCGGGCGGCGGTGAGGATGTTGTTCGCGTCCATGCCGAGGTTGGCCACGGTCGGCGCCTCCAGCGAGTTCCTGATGCCGGGAACCAGCGTGAGGACGTGCTGGGCGGTGTCCGGGTTGCCGGCCGCCACGATCCAGCGACCGCCGTCGTTGGTGTCGATACCCAGCAGGTAATGCGATGCCGACTGGTCGTTGAGCACCGTCTGCACGGCCTGCAACGAAGCCACGTTCTTTTGCTCGGCGGCCAACCGGCTGTAGGCCGCCTCGGCAGCGAAGTCGTCGCCGCGGATGGCTGCGGCGTGCAGGTCGGACTCGGCTGAGCTGACCCGGTCCCGGGCCTGCTGGGTAAGGGAGCCGAGCACGCTGCGGTTGGCTTGGTCGCGAGCCGGCGCCGGGATGCCGTTCAACGCGCCGAGCTCGCGCGGGTGCGCCGCGATCAGTTGCTGCTGCTGGGCCGCGGTCAGCGCCTGCCACTGGCGCTGCACCTCGGCTGGAGTCCTGGCCCCGCGCAACGCCTGGTAGGTGGCATCAGTCGAGCCGGTCGCCGAGCCAGCCGGGGATGCCGCGCCGCCGCCGCCGAGCTGGGCCGCGATCCAGGAATCCAGCTCGGAGTAGCCGTTGGCTGCGGTGTCGACGCTGCCGATGGTCTGACCCAGCAACCGCATCAGCTGATCGAGGGCAGCTGTCGTTTGCCGCTGCAGGGCGGCATTGATACCGGCTACCGTGAGGCCGATGCCGGCGAAACTCACGCCGTCGAGCACCGCTGAGCCGAGTTCGCCAGCCACCGTCGAGCCGGTCGCCGTCAAGCCGGTGGCCGACGCCGCGATGCCCAGCACGGCCGGCACGTCAATGCTGAACCCGTCGACTGTAGCCACGTTGCCTCCCTACCCGACAATTTGCCGAGCAGGGGCCCTCGCTGGCACGGCAAAACTACCCAATCCGATTGGGTCGTTCTGCCGCCGGCGCGACCGCTCAGTCGCCGACCGCTCAGTCGCCGAGTGCGCTCGCCCGCGGCGGGGCGATGTTCACCAGGCCGCCCTGACCGACGAAGACCCGTACCGGGCGGGTCGTCCAGGACAGCGCACCGCGCTCAACCAGCGAGACCGCCGGGTCGATGTGCACGGCGGATTCGCCGACGTGCTGAGCGAATACGTCACTGGACTTGCCAGCGATCGGCGCGCTCGTCGAGACGCTGACGGTGAGCTTGCCATCGGATGCCTTGCTGAGGATCACGTAACCGCGATCAGTGGGAATTGCCATTGCGAACCTCCGTTGTGTCTGGACGCCAGCCGGTCAGCGGCGACCCATCGGTATATACGTTGCCGAACAGGACCTTGCGCCAATCACCGACGTAGCTGAACACGCCGGCCTGGGTGCTGATATCCAACCGGCCCGGCACCCGCGCGGCGAGCACGTGGCTGGTCACCTCGCCCATCTGATAGATGTCTTCTGCCTTTCGCCACAATGAAATACTCATCATTTCCCGGTGCCCCCAGTCGGTCACCGTGGTAACCGTGATGCAACCGGCTGCTTTGCGCTTCACCTCTCGCTTCACCCGGTGGTGCAGGACGTGCAGCACCAGCAACGCTGCTCGGTGCCGGCACCGGAATCTGGTGACCACCAGGTGGCCGCCCGCCGGTGCCAGCTCCAGCTGCGGACTCAGCCGATGGCCACGGCGCTCACCGTGACCGCCGTCAGCAGCATCGCCGAGCCGCTCATCACGCGGGCCCGAGCCATCCAGTCCTGCTGGCGTTTCATGAGACATTCGGTGTCATTCCTTACCCGCAGGCTCCACCAGACGATGGACAGCGAGGTCGTCAGGCCGACCCCGATCACGCACACCGGAACCAGCGCCGGCCGAAGCAGGACCGAGCCACCGATTGCCAGCCAGGCCAGCGAGGTCACCTTCTTGGTGGTGACGATGAGACCGAGATCGAATCCCCATACCGAGCCGAGCGTTGCCGGACCAAGCTCGCGCACCAGCCGCTGCGGCACCTGCCGGAACCACTGCGGGGTCCGGTTGGCCAGATCGGCACCGCCGAGCAGCACCGCCCATGCCACCAGGGCGATGACCCGGCCGTCGAAGGACACCAGCCGCTGTACGAGCAAGCTGAACGCCACCCCGACCAGGGCGAGCATCGTCGATCCGGCGAGCCCGGCAATCGTGAGCCCGAGCAGGAATCTGGCGCCATCGGTTGCCGAATCGGCTACGAGCGGGCCGGAAACTCCGACCATCGACTTGCCTCATGGGCTGTAGGCCTGCAAGATCGCGCCGCTCAAGGCGGCAAGCAACAAGCAGGACTCGAGCAGCATCGTCGTCGATCAGGGGTACTGGCACTGGTAGGCCGAGGCGGAGTACGTGCCGTTGCTGCGCTTCTTCTCGCAGCAGTAGCAGTACTCGAAGCCGGCCGACGTGGTGCATTCCCAGGTGTAGTGGCTCACCGACGAACAGCTGCTGTAGGACGTCGTCGGCGGGCAGTACACCAGGTTGCAGCAGCCACAGGTCGCGTTCGGCGAGACCGCCGCTGAGGCAGTTTCCTTTCCGAACACTGCCATCGCGGCGGTCAGACCACCTGCGCCGAGGACGCTGATGAAGCCTCGCCGGGCAAGCCGTCCAGATGTGTCGGATCCAGGTGCGGGTGTGCGTTCCATTCCGTTACCTCCAGATAGGTGGTCCACAGCGGTTCGACATGATTGATGACGTAGCTCTCGATCAACTCACCCTTGTCGAAGATCAGCCCGACCGGGCTCAACGACAGCCCCAGCGCCGCTTCGACCCAGTCGCCATTCACATCAATGAAGTGCGGCAACTCGGACAGTCCATTTTTAGCAATGAATTCCTCGGCAAGGTGCTCATCCGGTGTGGACAGCACCATCACCAACCGGCCGTCGGCCT
>JBDSAN010000503.1:0-3648 GCA_039922115.1 Jatrophihabitantaceae bacterium | reverse complement strand
GGGGACCTGATTCTGGACGAGGACGCCCACGAGGTCAGCCGGGACGGCGCGCCGATCGAGCTGACCGCGACCGAGTTCGCGCTGCTGAGCTTTCTGGCCCGCAACCCCCGCCGGGTGATGTCCAAGGCCCAGATCCTGGACAACGTCTGGGACTACGACTTCGGCGGTCAGGCGCACGTGGTCGAGCTCTACATCAGCTACCTGCGGCGCAAGATCGACGACGGCCGGGCGCCGATGATCCATACCGTCCGGGGCGTCGGCTACGTGCTCAAGCCAGCTCGCACCTGAAACGGCTCGGACCTGACGCTCGGGTCGGTGCGAGAATCTGCGCATGCGCTTGAACCACGCCGGATTCGGCCGGACCAGCCTGCGAACCCGGCTGACCGTCCTGCTGGCCGGCTTGCTGCTGATCGCCTGCGCGGCGGTCGGCATCGCGACGGTGATCGCGCTGCGCTCCTCGCTGATGGATCGGCTGGATCAGCAGCTGGACGCTGCCGGCTCGCGCTATGCCGCGGCACTGGAACACGCCGCCGACCCGGACAACGATCACGACGTCGACAATGCCGAGACCTCGACCATCGGCCAGTCGGCCGGCACGCTCGGCGCGCGGATCTACCAGCACACCATCACCGCGGTCGGGGTGGTGTCCGACCGCGATCACCCGCGCCAGATCACCGCCGCCGACCGGGCCATGATCAGCTCGCTGCGGGCCTCACCGGCCAAGCAGGACGTCGACTTTCCCGGCCTGGGCGGCTACCGGCTGCTGGTCAGCGCCGGTAGCGACGGCGACGTGCTGGTCACCGGGCTGCCGACCGAGCCGATCAACGAGACTGTGCGGCACGTGCTGGCAGCCGAGGCGATCGCGTTCGCGGTGGTCGTGGTGACCATGGGCTTCATCGGGGCATTCGCGGTCCGCCGATCGCTGCGCCCGCTGGACCGGGTTGCCTCGACCGCGCTGCGGGTGTCGGAATTGCCGTTGTCGTCCGGGCGGCCCGAACTCACCGAGCGGGTGCCGCAGGGCGATGATCGGACCGAGGTGGGCCGGGTGGCGATCGCGGTAAATCACATGCTGACCCGGATCGAGCAGGCGCTGACCGAGCGGCAGCGCAGCGAGGACCGGCTGCGGCAGTTCCTGGCCGACGCCAGCCACGAGTTGCGCACGCCGCTGGCCGTGGTGCGCAGCCACAGCGAACTGATCGAGCAGCAGGCACGCGACCTGCCGGGCGCGGTCAACCATTCGCTGGACCGGATCGAGTCCGCGGCAGCCCGGATGAGCCGGCTGGTCGATGACCTGTTCCTGCTCGCCCGGCTGGATTCGGGCCAGTCATTGCGCCAGGACCAGATCGATCTCAGCCGGGTCGCGCTGGAGGCGATGGCCGATGCCCGGGTCACCGCGCCGGATCATCGCTGGTCGCTGGACCTGCCCGATCACCCGGTCACCGTGCTGGGTGATGAGTACCGGTTGCAGCAGGTCATCGTGAACCTGCTCGCCAACGCGCGGGTACACACCCCGGCCGGTACCAAGGTTCGGCTGTCCATCGCCGAGCACGGCGATCAGGTGGAACTCAGCGTCCGCGACGACGGCCCTGGCTTCCCACCGGGCATCACCGCGCGGGCGCACGAGCGCTTCGTCCGAGGGGATGCCTCCCGGACGACTACCGAGGGCGGCTCCGGGTTGGGATTGGCCATTGCCGACAGCGTGATCAGCGCTCACCGGGGCAGCCTGCGGATCGAGTCGGCACCGGGCCAGACCTGGATCCGAATCCTGCTGCCCGCCGATTGATCCGGTCGCTGAGCAGATCCAGATGACAACCCTGTCATCTGGACGAACAAATCACTCCACTAGCCTTAAAACGCTAGCTCACCTCAACTATAGGCAAATGAAATTCCTGCCATCCCTTGCGTCATAAGGCTAACTCCGTGTTAGCTAAGCACGCCGGGAACGGCGGCTGCTCTGCACGGGTTGGCCGCCACGTTTTGGGGGAAAACATCCATGGCGAGTGTGCTTGTCATTGAGGACGAACCGAATCTGCGGACGTTGCTGACTCGGTTGCTGGCCGACGCCGGTTACACGGTGACTGCCGCGGCAACCGGTGCCAGCGGGCTGCAGGCCGCGTTGAGCCAGCGGCACGACCTGATCGTGCTCGACCTGATCCTGCCTGACTTCACCGGCGAGGAAGTGCTGCACATCCTGCGCGCGTCCCGGCCGGACGAGCGGGTGCTGGTGCTTTCCTCAGCGCCGGAGATCGGTCGCCGGGTGGACGTGCTCGAGCGCGGCGCGGTCGACTTCCTGCCCAAGCCGTTCGCTACCGCCGAGTTGCTGGCCCGGGTCAAGGCACGGATCCGCAATGACGACAACACTCCCCCTCAGCGCCGGGAACGGCGCCCGATCGGCACCGGGATGGAACTGGATCTGCAGCGCCGGGAACTCATTGTGGACGGCAACCGGTCCGAGCTGTCCCAGCGCGAGTTCGTACTGCTGGCCCACCTGTTGCACCGGCGGGGCGAGGTCTGCACCCGCCAGGAATTGCTCGCCGGAGTATGGGGAATCGCCTTCGATACCCACACCAACGTGGTGGATGTTTACGTCCGGCGGCTGCGAGCCAAGCTCGCGGCCGACAGCATCGAGACCGTGCGCAATGTCGGATACCGTTTCGTTGCCTGCTAGCCGGCTGCTGACCGCAGCCTGGCTGGTTTTCGCCACGGGGAACTGCTGGCTGATGTTCGTGCTGCCCGGCGAGGAGACCATTCCCTATCACCTGATCTGGGCCAGCTTCGCGCTGCTGTACGGCCTGATCCGCTACTCCACCTGGACGACCTGGGTTGCCTTCAGCATCGTGACGATCGGCACCGGCATCCCGCTGATCAAGCATGCCCTCAGCCAGGTCATCGGCTGGGAGGAGTGCTCGGAGATCGTGCTGATGGGCGTGCTGGTCGCGCTGCTGATCTGGCACGTCAACCGGCAACGGAGCGCTCAGGACCGGCTGGAGCAGCAGATCGAGCTGGAAACCAGGCGTAACCAGAACCGCGAGATCACCGCGCAGTTCGGCTCGCACGAGGTGCGTACCCGGCTCACCATCGCCCGTGGCTTCATCGAGATGATCCGGGACCGGACCGCCGAGCGCTGGGTGCGCGAGGATGCCGACCTGGTGGTGGGCGAACTGGACAAGGCAGTCAGCCTGGCCACCAAGCTGCTGACCCTGGTTCGGGTGGAGGCACCGCCGCGTCGTGAGCCGATGGACCTTGACCTGCAGGTGGAACTGATCGCCCGGCGCTGGCAGTCGACGGTGGCCCGGCACTGGTCGGCCAGCAGCGAGGTTGGCGTCCTGGTCGGTGATGCCGAGCGGATCGAGGCTGCGCTGGACTGCCTGATCGAGAACGCGGTCAAGTTCACCGGGGTGGACGACCAGATCGCGATCCGGGCCTGGCGCGAGGACGGCGCGATCCTGATCTCGGTGGCCGATTCCGGGCCGGGCATCCCGGCCGCGGACCTGTCCAGGATCACCGAGGTGTTCCAGACCGGGAGCCAGGCCGGTGAACGGGCTGGCAGCGGGCTCGGCCTGGCCATCGTGCGCACCATTGCCGAGTCCCGTCGCGGATCGCTGCAGGTTGCCAGCGTCGAGGGCGAAGGCACCCGGTTCACGCTGC
>JBDSAN010000502.1:0-13603 GCA_039922115.1 Jatrophihabitantaceae bacterium | reverse complement strand
AAAATCGCCTCGAGGCCGAACTCGAACGTCTTGTCCGGCGCCGCGTAGTAGCCGCTGCCATCCATCGAGTCGATCCGGGCCCGTAACCGCGGGTACTGCATGGCAATCTTGGTCTGTTCCTGCATGGACTCGCGGATCAGATCGTCGGCGTTGCCACCCTGGTTGGCCAGCCGGCGGTGCAGCGAGACGCTCGCCGCCTCACCCATCGCACTGCCCAGCACGAACAGGTAGACGGTGGCGGTGGCCTGGTCGGCTTCGGCGCCGATGAAGCCGGCCATCTCATAGACCGCCAGGCTGTGGTCATCGTGTCGAGCCTTGCCCGGCCCGTGGAACAGGTAGCGGCCCATTGCCTGGACAAGCCACGGGTGCCTGGTGAGCATCGTGTACATGTCCTTGGCCATGGTGATGCCGGCCGTCCGCCAGCCGACCCCGTCCAGGTCGGGTAGCTCGACTTCGTTCCAGACATCATCGCCGGCCAGCATGACCAGGTTGTCCTTGTTCTTCACATGCCAGTACACCGCGGTTGCAGCTGAGCCCAGCCGCTCGCCGAGGCTTCGCATGTTCAGGCCTTCGAGGCCCTCGGAATCCAGCAGTTCGATAGCGGTCTGCACGATCCGCGCCCTGGTCAATGTGTCGCGCGCCATGGGGTCACGATACGCGGTGCTTGCACAGCGTTCGAGTTGCGACCCGGTGTCGATCATCAGGTTCGTTGCCCAACCCTGGCGGATCGGCTAGCCGGGTCGGCGGCCGTCCGGTCAACCGGACCGCAGCTGTGACCAGGTCGCCTTGAACAATGTTCGAGCCAAACTTGCACACTGTCCAAGTTTGATCTACCTTCCAACTTGAAGGGTGTGCAAGTCGCACCGATGAATCCGAGGACCAGGCAGTTCAACAATCAGGAGGACGCCGATGAACGTCACTCAAGCAGGCGGCACCATGACCGGGACGCGCACGGCAATCCAGGTTCGTGGTCTGCGCAAGGCCTACGCCGACAAGGTGGTGCTCGACGGCATCGACCTGACCATCCCGGAAGGTTCGGTGTTCTCGTTGCTCGGCCCGAACGGTGCCGGCAAGACCACCGTGGTCAACATCCTGGCCACCCTGATCAAAGCCGATTCCGGCGAGGTTTCGGTCGCCGGTTTCGATCCGGTCCGGCAGGCCAACGAGGTCCGCTCGCTGATCGGGGTGACCGGCCAGTTCTCGGCGGTCGATCCCTATCTCAACGCCCAGGAAAACCTGGCCCTGATGGCCGACCTGTGGCACCTGCCCAAGCAGGCGGGCCGGCAGCGCGCTGCTGAGCTGTTGGAGAAGTTCGACCTTGTGAACGACGCCACCAAGCCGGTTTTCACCTTCTCCGGCGGCATGAAGCGCCGGCTGGACCTGGCGATGACCCTGGTCGGCTCACCGCGGATCATCTTCCTGGACGAGCCCACCACCGGGCTGGACCCGCGCAGCCGGCGCGGCATGTGGGAGATCATTCGCAACCTGGTCCGGCAGGAGTCGGTCACCATCTTCCTGACCACCCAGTACCTGGAGGAGGCCGATCAGCTGGCCGACCAGGTGGCGGTGCTCGACGGCGGCCGACTGGTTGCCGAGGGCACGGTGGACGAGCTCAAGCGGCAGATCCCCGGTGGGCACATGCTGCTGACTTTCGCCAGCGGCCAGGCGCTCGAATCGGCCGTGCGCACGCTCGGCCAGGGGGTGACCCGCAACGACGAGGACCTCACCCTGCAGGTCCCGAGTGATAACAGCGCCACCGCGGTCCAGTCGGTGCTCGACCGGCTCGACAGCCACGAGATTTCCCAGCTATCGCTGCACACTCCCGATCTCGACGACGTATTCCTGGCGCTGACCGGCCAGCACACCGAGAAGAAGGTCCAGTCATGACCCCCACCAACACTGCCAAGTCGGCAACGCTCAACACCGTTAGCGCGCCAGCCAGTACGCCATCGAGCGCGCTGCCGTCCGGGCCCGTGAAGCTCTACCCGGTGCGCGACTCGATGACGATGCTGCGGCGCAACGTCAAGAACCAGCTTCGGGACAAGGTCGCGATCATGGCGATCGTGGGCATCCCGGTGCTGTTCCTGCTGCTGTTCGTCTATGTCTTCGGTGGCGCCCTGGGCGAGTCCTTACCCAATATCGGTAAGGGTCATTACGTCGACTACGTGTTGCCCGGCCTGATCATCATGACCGCGGCCGCCGGGCTAATCGGCACGTCCACCGCGACCGCGGTCGACATGACCGAGGGCATCATCGCCCGGTTCCGCACGATGGCGATCTTCCGGCCGGCGATCCTGATCGCCCGGGTCATCTCCAGCGTCATTCAGACCGTGTTAAGCATGGTGTTCGTGCTTGCCATTGCAATGCTGATGGGCTTCCGCACGCACAACACCTCGGCGCTGAACTGGCTCGCGGCGGCTGGCGTGCTGGTGTTCATCAGCTTCGCGTTGGCCTGGCTCGGACTGGCCTTCGGGCTGGCCGCGAAGACGGTTGCCTCAGCCAGCAACGGGCCGTTCCCGCTGATCATGCTGCCGCTGGTCGGCTCCGGCATCGTGCCGACCAAGACGATGCCGACCGGCGTCCGGTACTTCGCGCAGTACCAGCCGTTCACGCCGATGACCGAGGCGACCCGTGGGCTGCTGCTCGGCGGTCACGTAGGCCATCAGGTCCTGGTGTCGATCGCCTGGTGCATCGGCACCACGGTGCTCGGGATGTTCTGGTCGATCAAGGCGTTCAACCGCAACCGCACGAGCTAATCAGTCGATAACGCAAGGCGAATGCCACCCGGTCGAGCGGCCGGGTGGCATTCGTCGTGCCCTGTGCTGTCCTGCCGACAGGACGGCGTTAGCGCGGTTGGCAATAGTTCGGGGTGCGGTTGTCATCAATACCTCCCAGTGAAGGCTGGTTCGCGGGGAGATCTGTTCTGGTATGGCCTGAATCGGGGTAAGTTCGGGACAGCCAGAAACCAGCGGGCAATGTCTCGTGACCGCATGCGGTAGCTACTCACCCAGTGGGGGCTCAGCCGTCAATGCGAGGTGGCCAAGACTCAACGCCAGTTGCCGTCGTTTCCATTTTGAAGGAGCAAAACCGATGACCGATGTAGCTGCGCCGACGACCGATTTCGCTGGCCGGTGGGGTTTCAACCCGGAGAAGTTCTGGATGTACGGCCAGCAACGGTCCGAAGCCGTTGAGTTCGACGAGGAACTCGGTTGCTGGCACGCCTACGGCCACCCGGAGGTGTCGGAGGCCATGAGCAACACCGAGGCCTACTCCGCCGACTCCGGCCGGCTCTTCGACTTCGACGAGGAAACCGCGAAGTACTTCGATGGCGACCTGGCGCAGATGACCGGGCCGGAACACACCAACATTCGCAAGCAGGTCAGCCGGGTGTTCAACCCGAAGTTCATGGATCACCTGGAAGTGCGGGTGCTCGAGCTGGCCAACGAGGCGCTGGAGCAGATCGAAGGCCGGGACCGGTTCAACCTGCTCAGTGACTTCGTCGACCACGTGGCCGGCACGGTGTTCAGCGAGCTGCTGGGCATTCCGGCCGATGACCGGACGATGTTCCGCCTGGTGGACCAGAACATGGACCAGACCGCCAAGATGACGATGACCGATGAGGAGGACGGCGAAGGTTACTTCGACAAGCTGACCAGGCCGCTGGAACCGCTTCGGGACATGCTGGGCATGCACATCGACGAGCGGGTCAAGAACCCGAAGGAAGACCTGATCAGCCTGCTGGGTCAGATCCGCAAGCTCGATGGCAATCTGATGACCCGCGACCAGATCATCAACTTCATCATCGGCATCCTGGGCGCCGGCCACCTGGCCACCCCGCTGCTGATCGGCAACACCCAGCTGGTGCTGGAGTCCTTCCCGGAGCAGGCCGAGCTGGTTCGCAACGACCGGTCGCTGGTGCCGAGCCTGCTTGAGGAATCGATGCGCTTTCTCACCCCGGGTAATGCCTCCTACCGCGCCACCGAAACCGACGTGGTGCTGGGCGGCAAGGAGATTGCCAAGGACCAGCTGATCCGGGTCTGGATCGGTGCTGCCAACCGCGACCCGCGTACCTTCACCGATCCGCACAGCTTCAACGCTGCCCGCAACCCGAACCCGCACCTGGGCTTTGGCCACGGCGCGCACTACTGCGTGGGCGGCCAGATGGTCCGGGTGGAGACTCGGATCGTGTTCAACGTGCTGATGGATCGGCTGCCCAACCTGCGGGTCGACCCGGACGCGACACCGGTGTTCTTCGACTCGCCGGACTTCACCGGGGTCAAGTCGCTGCCCGTTGTGCGGGACTGACCCGGACCCTCAGCTGTGCTTCACGGGTGGGCCCCGTAACTAGCCGCCAACGCCACCGGCCGAAACTCGGCCGGTGGCGTTGTGCTGTTGCCAATACAAAAATGGAGGATTTGCCACCGGAGCGGTGGCAAATCCTCCATTGGTTTGATCGTTAGTTCCAGCCTATCGGCAGCGGGAAGCGCTCGCACAGCAGCCGGACGCCAGCGCGAACCTGCTCGACCACCGCGGGATCAATCCTGAACTCGGTGTCGCTGACCGCGGTGGTAGCGGCCAGCACCGAATGCAACAGGCGGGCACACCCGGGCAGCTGGGCCGGGCCCAGCCCTCGTTGGGCCAGGATGTTGGTGCCCAGCCGCAGTCCACTGGTCACCAGCGGTGGCTTGCGATCGCCGGGAATCCGGTTGCGGTTAGCCAGGATTCCACAGTGTTCCAGGGCTCGTTCGGCCACCAGCCCGGTCAGCTGGTCACCGGTCAACGGGTGGCCGGTCAGGTCCATCAGCACCATATGGTTGTCGGTGCCACCGGTCAGGATCCGGTGGCCGAGCCGGAGCAGTTCGGCGGCGAGTGCGCTGGCGTCATCGACGATCAGCTGGGTCAGGTGCTTGAACTCCGGACCGTCGGCAAGCGCGAAAGCATGCGCCTTGGCCGCGATCGTTGCCGGGCTCGGGGTCCCTTGCGATTGCGGGAAGATCGCCCGCTGCATGAGCCGGTCCAGCGGCGTACGGCCGTCCGGGCCTAGGCTGCGGTGCTCCTGCCCGCTCAGGATCAGGCCGCCGCGTGGGCCGCACAGTTGCTTGTAGGTGCTGGTCGTGGTGATGTGTGCGACGTCGATCGGGCTCGGGTGCTGCCCGGTGGCCACCAGGCCGGCGATGTGCGAGATATCAGCGAGCAGGTAGGCACCGACCGAATCGGCAATCGCCCGGAACCGCTCGAAGTCCAGCGTGCGGGGATAGGCGCTCGCGCCGGCGATCAGCACCGCCGGCCGGTGCGTCCGGGCGAGCTCGGCGACCTGCTGGTAGTCGATCCGGCCGGTCTCGTCCACGCCGTAGTGCACCGCGCGGTAATGCAGGCCGGTTACTGACGCCGACGAGCCGTGCGTGAGGTGCCCACCGGCGTCCAGGTCGAGGCCGAGCAGGGTGCCGCCAGGTGGCATCAGCGCGGCGAGCACGGCCAGGTTGGCCGAGGAACAGGAGTGTGGCTGCACGTTGGCATACCGTGCTCCGAACAGCTGTTTAGCCCGCTCCACGGCCAGGTTCTCCACCTGATCGAAGTGCCGCGCACCGGGGTGATAGCGCGCGCCCGGGTAGCCCTCGGCGGTCAGGTTGGACAGCGCTGATCCGGCGGCGGCCAGCACCGCCGGGTCAGCGACGCTGGCCGATGCGACCATCGCCAGCGTTGAGCCCTGATAACCCACCTCGGCATCCAGCAGCAGGGCCAGTTCCGGATCGGCACGGTGCAGCGATTCGATGCCGATTCGCTGCAGGTCCAGTTGCGTGCGCGGCACTCCCGCCAGTTCGGCTAGCCGGCTGTCGCCGGGTAGCGCAGGCGCGTCCAGCTGACCGGTCATCGCAGCACCTCATCTCTGGGCCAATCGCTGGGCGAACCGCCCGCGAGCAACCCGATCGGGCTCAGCCGAACAGCTCGGCCAGGGCCTCCATATCGATCGGGACGGGCGGCAGCCGGAAGTCAGCCGGCGGCTCCACCCCGAGCAGGTTGCGGACCAGGAAGTCCCACCTGCGACGGTTCACGTAGTGCTCATAGCCGAAGTAGATGTGATCGGAATTGGGCACGATCAACAGGTCAAAGTCCTTGTCGGCGGCGATCAGCGCATCGGCCAGCCGCAGCGTCAGGTTCGGTGAGACCCGATCGTCCAGGCCGCCGTGCACCAGCATCAGCTTGCCGGCCAGCTGACTGGCGCCGGCCACGTTGGATGCCGCCAGGTAGCTCGCCTCGGACTCCTCATCCAGCAGTCCGTTGTAGGCCTCGCCGATGCTCGGGTCGACGAACCGGAAGTCGTGCATCCCGGACTCGGCCACACCGACCTTGAACAGTTCGGGGTAATCCAGCATCGCGCGGACGGCAGCGAAGCCGCCGCCGGACATGCCGGTGATGCCGACCCGATCGAGATCCAGCCATGGCCGGGTCCGGGCCAGCTCGTGCAGCGCCGCCACGTGATCGGCCAGCCCGCTCGCGTCGGCCAGGTTTCGATAGGAAAAATCATGGAATGGCTTGCTACGACCGGCCGAGCCGCGCCCGTCCACCGCGATCACCACGAAGCCGAGCGCGGCCAGCACCTCGGCGTCATAGCCGTAGTGACCCGGGTCGAACGAGGGGCTGACCCGGTTCGCGGTCGGCAGGCCGTAGGGGGTGTCGATGACCGGATAGCGCTGGCTCGGGTCGAACCCGTGTGGCAGGTACAGCAGGCCGTAGATGTCGGTCTGGCCGTCGGCCGCGGTGGTACGGAATCGCTGCGGCGGGTTCCAACCGGCCGCCTCCAGCCGGCTGATATCGGCCCGCTCCAGCTCGACCAGCACCTGACCGGTCCAGTCCCGGGCGGTGATCACCGGCGGGGTGCCGGTGGTCGAGGCCGAGTCGATGAAGTACTGCGCGTTCGCCGAGACGGTGACCACATGGTCCAGCTCGTCATCGGTGATTTGAGTGAAGCCGGTGCCGTCCATGCCTACCCGGCATACCGAGCGGCGGTAGGGATCCTGCTCGACCAGGCCGGCCGCGACGAAGTAGACCACTCGCTGCTGCTCGTCCACGTGCAGGACGTCCTGGACGGCCCAGTCACCTGAGGTCAGCTGCCCGACCAGCTCACCGGCACAGTAGAGGTACAGGTGGCCCCAACCATCGCGCTGGGAATACCACAGCACTTCGTTACCGCCGGCGAGCACTCGGACCAGCGGCGGCTGCAACTGCTGCGGAGCCGGATCTACCCTGGTGCCAGCAGATTCGGTCAGCACTGTCCGTACCGCGCCGGAGCCGGGGTCGAGCTGATGCAGCGCCAGGGTGCGAGCATCCCGCGTCCAGCTCAGGTAATAGACCGCTGAGCTGTCCGGTGCCCACCAGGCCCAGCGCTGGAAAATCGGTGACATCATCGACATCGCCACCGGCTCGCCCTGGGACGCCACCACAGCGCCGGACTCGACATCGAGCACGACGTATTCGGCCAGTGGCAACCGAGCATCGCCGGGATAGGCGGCCCGCTGGGTGATCAGCGACGGTGCGCCGCCGTCGGCCGGCGTGGCCTGCACCAGGTAGGTGGCGCGCACCCCGCTCTGGTCGGTGCGATGGGTCAATACCCGAGTCGAGTCCGGCGACCAGATCAGCGCCGGCGGCAGGTGCGGCAGCCCGATCTTTGCCAGCAACGTGGAGTACATCAGGTAGTCCGGGTTCGCGCCGTAGTCATGCTCGGCGGTGCCGTCAGCGGTCAATGCCCAGTCCCGGCTGCCATCGTGTGATCGTGCGTGCAGGTCGTGGCCGGCCCGGTAGACGCTGACCTTGCGGTCGGGGGAGTTGACCGCAAGCGGGTTGCCCGGTGGTTCAGCTTCGGCTTGCTCGCACTGGTAACTGTCCAGCGTGCAGCGCCAATGCGTGCCGAAGGCATCGAACTCGATCGCGCCGGTCATCGGCTCGATCGCCAGGAACGGCAGCGCGGCCGGGTCGACCTGCTGGCCGGACGCGGTCGCCAGCGCGGCCGCCAGCCGGTCGTGGTCGAAGGCTGGTGCGCGGCTACCGGCCTTCGGATCGGCGATCAGGTAGCGCTTGCCAGCGGCGGTGTTCACCGTGTACCAGAAACGGTCCCCGCCCTCGAGCCACCTCGGTGTGAGCTTGCCGCCGAGGACGAGCTCGGCGCGATTGTGTCGAAGCAGCCGCTCGGCACTCTGGTAGAAGCGCACGTCGAGTCGAGTCATGAGCTGACCATCCTTCTGGGTAATTTCGGCCGGTCGCGGGCAGATCGGGACTCGGCCGCAGCTGCCGGAATCAGCCGTCCCGACATTAGAAAAGTCGATCGTGCCCGGCCTGATTGTGGTCGGTCAGCGCAATGAATTCCATATTTTGATGGCGTAATGCGGCATTTCGAACCGGACCACGACAGTGATCCCAGCAGTCGGTTCGACCCTGGTATGGGCACGGCCAGCCGCTGAACTGTCCTGGCAACCGGACGTGCTGCCCGCGACCATGCGCAACCACAACATCGTTTCGACTGGAAGCTGCAGCAGAATCTTGATATGGACGGTGATCGACCCTGGCTGGCCAGGTGTGGCCTAACTGCCCCTCG
Source organism: Jatrophihabitantaceae bacterium (assembly GCA_039922115.1). Taxonomy (GTDB): domain Bacteria; phylum Actinomycetota; class Actinomycetes; order Mycobacteriales; family Jatrophihabitantaceae; genus Jatrophihabitans_A. The sequence goes on along the minus strand of JBDSAN010000502.1, from coordinate 5,013 downwards.
TATCCGCCGCCGAACGGCGCGAAACCGATGATGCGCAGCGCGGAACCGGAAGGCCCTGGGCCGGTCGCCGGCGCCGGGCCAGCGGCGCGTGAGGTGAGCTTGCGGCACCGCGAACCGCACGATCACGTGATTGACCGGCTGGCATCGGATGCCGGCACCGACCAGCCGCAACTCGGCGACCAGATCCACAATCGTGAACCGCTTTTACCTTATATACATTGCCAGCTGTGTGGTTTCTAGGTGAGTCGAGTCCGGTGTTCACCTGACGTTCGCCTGAGGTTGCGGGTATCGGTCGGTCACACCCGTTAGGAATTGGGGTCGACCAGCCGTCCAACGAAATGAGGAATAGCGTGGCGCGTCGTCAGAAGGTTCTTGCGTTGACCAGTGGATTGGCAATCGGTGTACTCGGCCTGGGTGTGCTGCCCAGCGCCATCGCACAGCCGTCCAACCGGAGTTCCAAGCACGTATTGCTGCTATCGGTGGATGGCCTGCATCAAACCGACTTGGCCTACTACGTCAAGGCCCATCCAGGGTCGGCGCTCGCGAGGCTCGCCGGGGGAGGTGCCGAATACACCAACGCGCAAACGACATTCCCATCCGACTCCTTTCCGGGCATGGTGGCGCAGTTGACCGGTGGTGGGGCCGGAACCACCGGCGTCTACTACGACGACACCTACAACCACGCGCTACTCGCTCCGGGCACGGTGGACTGTGCCACCGCGGCACCAGGCACCGAGGTGGCCTGGACCGAAGCAGCTGACCGGTCGCAGAACCCGATCATGCTCGATGCTAGTCAGGGCCTGAGTTCGCCGGCGCTCAGCGCGCTGCCGACCAACACCCTCGCCCAGACCCTGGCCAGTTCGGCAGCGATAACAAAGGCAATCCTGGCCATGACGCCGACGCCGCAGTCGTTGCTTGACCCGGCCGCGTTGCCGGTCAACCCGGCCACCTGCCTGCCGGAATACCCGCACCAGTACCTGAAGGTGAATACGGTCTTCGAGGTGGCGCGCGCGGCCGGCCTGCGCACTGCCTGGTCGGACAAGCACCCGGCCTACGAGATCCTGAACGGGCCGTCCGGCGCGGGCGTGCAGGACCTGTTCACCCCGGAGATCAACAGCGTTGCGGACGCGGCTGGTGACGACTGGACGACTGACAACGCGCTGACCCAGGTCTATGACAGCACCAAGGTCGCCGCGGTGCTCAACGAGATCAAGGGCCTTGACCACTCCGGAACCCGGCAGGTCGGCGTGCCGGCGGTGTTCGGGATGAACTTCCAGACGGTATCGACTGCTGAGAAGCTGCCGCTGTCCGACGGTCTGGCCGGCGGCTACAACGCCAACGGGACGCCCGGCCTGCTGCTGAGTCGGGCGCTTGACTACATCAATACCCAGGTCGGCTCGTTCCTCAATGCCCTCCAGGCGGCTGACCTGGCGGGTCAGACCACGATCATCCTGTCGGCCAAGCATGGCCAATCGCCACAGGAGCTGAGTAGCCTGCGCCGGGTCGATGACGGCGCGATCATCGATGCGATCAACGCTGCCTGGAAGGCCAAGCACCCGGCGGCGCCGGCCTTGGTGAGCTTCGCGGTCGACGACGACGGCATGCTGATGTGGCTCAGCAACCGGTCGGCATCGGCCTTGGACTTCGCGCGCGATTACCTGCTCACTCATTCCGCACCGGCCAACACCGCTACCGATCCGAAGGGTGTTTACTCCAGTACTGTCAAGGCTTCCGGGCTCACCCGGGTGTACACCGGCGCCGCGGCCGACACCCTGTTCCGTGCACAGCGCGATGACAGCCATGCCCCGGACTTGGTGGGCATCGCCCAGCATGGTGTGGTTTACACCGGCGGCGTCAAGAAGATCGCCGAGCATGGTGGCGCTGGCGCCGAGGATCGGGACGTGCCGCTGGTCGTGTTCGGTGCAGGCGTCAAGCACAGCGGGACGCAGGTTCAGCCGGTGCAGACGACTCAGATCGCGCCAACCATCCTGCGCCTGCTGGGCCTGAACCCGGATGCGCTCTCGGCGGTTCGTAGCGAGCACACCGAGGTGCTGCCACACCTGTGAGCTGAGCCGGGGGAGTGGTTACCCGGCCGGTGCTCAGTCCGGCTGGGTAACTGCTACCGGTGGAATCAGCAGGGTGAAGGTCGGTGGGTCGGCACTACCCAGGATGAGCCGGGCCGCGGCTGACTGGGCGATCCGCCGGGCCATCGGCAGTCCGATGCCCGAACCGGCGTTCGGAGCCTCGGCGAACAGTTGCTGGACCGGTGTGCGTAGCGGTGGCCCTTGCTGGGAAACGTCGATGGCCAGCGACCCGAGCGAGTCACGGATCGTCACCGTGACCGTACCCAGGCCGTGAATACCGGCATTGTCGAGCAGGATGTTGATGATCTGCCTTGCTGCGCCAGCCGGAAACCGGACGTCGGGCAGCTCGTCATCGGCCTGCACCAGCAGCAGCCGGCCGGTCGCCGCGAAGGTACTGTCCCAGCGCTGCTGGACGTGCACCAACACCATCGCGGCATCTAGCAGCGGATGCTCGGACGGTTGGTCGCGAACCAGCTGAAGCATGTCAGTGACCGTCGATTCCAGTCGCTCGACGGTGCCCAGCGCCGAGTGCAGCTGGGCGGCGCTGCGGGCCGGGTCCTCGGCCGCGCGTTCGAGTAGCAACCTTAGGCCGGTGAGCGGGGTTCGGATCTGATGCGAGGCATCACGGGCGAGCGTCCGTTCACGTTCCAGCAGCAGGCCGAGTCGCTGGGCGGTGCGCTGCAGCGACTGGTTCACCGAGTCGATCTCGGCGATACCGGAGCTCGCGGCGGCGAGGTCGAACCGTCCCTGGCCCAATCGTTGAGCGGCCTCAGAAAGGTGCTCGATCGGGTCGGCCAGCCGGCGGGCCTGCTGTCGTGCCAGTAACCACGCGGCAGCGAGGGAGGCAATCGCGAGCGCGGCCAGCACCGACCAGGCGAGCAGGATCTGCTGCTGCACCCGGGCCAGCGGTTGGCTGGCCAGCACCGCACCGGTGACCGCATCCTTCTCAATCACCGGTACCGAGACGGTCAGCCGCCCGGCCACCGAGCCGCTGGTCCGGCCACCCTCGCCACCCTGCAGGGCCTGGGCGACGATGCCGGCCGCAGCTGGATCGCCGACGCCGCTGATCAGGCGACCGCTGTCGTCGTAGAGCCCTACCGTGATGTCCTCGCTATGCCGGATCCGGGCCGCGACCTGCGAACCGGAGGAGATGTTGTCGGCCGAGGCCGAGGCCACCGCGAACCCGATACGTTCCAGCTCCGAGCGGGCCCGGGAGTGGAAGTAGAACGAGGCGGCCACGGCCAGCGGGATCGCGAACAGCGCGATGCACAGCAGCGAGGACAGCGTCGTCGCTATGACTATCCGTCGCCGCACATCGCTTCCTTCGGTAGGTCCAGGCGGATCAGGCCGCGCCGGACGGATCGTCGGCCGAATCCAGGATGAAGCCAGTACCGCGAATGGTACGGATCTGCGGAGCCGGCATTCCGTATTGCTGGGCAGCATCGGCCAGCCGCCGCCGCAGGGCCGAGAGCTGGACGTCCAAGGTCTTGCTAGAACCGGACCAGCCAGTGCCCCACACATCGGTGATCAGTTCGGCGCGGGTGACCGGGCGCCCCCGGTCGGCGGCCAACCTGCTGAGCAGGTCAAACTCCTTGGCGCGCAAGGAAATCTGATGACCGCCCAGCCGGATCGAGCGTCGCCGCTTGTCGATCTGCAGATTCCCGACCTGCTGGTTTCGCGGGCTGGCAGCCGCGGTGGCGCCCCGGCGCAGATGCGCCCGGATCCTGGCGACCAGCTCGGCGGTGCGGAATGGCTTGGTCAGGTAGTCGTCGGCACCAGCTTCCAATGCCACGACGACATCGCTTTCGATGTGGCTAGCGGTCAGGATGACCAGCACGCAGTCAGGCTGGTAGGTTCGCAGCTGCCGGCACGTGTCGAACCCGTCCAGATCGGGTAAGCCCAGGTCGAGCAGGATCAGGTCGAAGGTGACCTGTTCGGACAGCCGCAGGCCATCGGCGCCCGAGCGAGCCCAGGCCACCCGGTGGTGGTGCCGATTGAGCATTGCCTCCAGCTCGGCACCGATCACCTCGTCATCCTCGATAACCAATAGCATGCCCATCCGGCAAGCGTAAGCGTCGAGCGCGATCGGTGCGGCGGAATCAGCCGGCGGCTAACCGGTAGCCGTGGTTACGGATGGTCTCGATGCCGTTGTCGGCGAGCTTGGTACGGAGGCGACGGACGTATACGTCCACGACGTTGGTGCCTGGATCAAATTCCAGGCCCCAGACATCGGCGAGCAATTCGGCCCGGGTGCAGACCTGGCCACGCCGGCTGAGCAGGTGTGACATCAGCACGAACTCCCGCTGCGATAACGAGATTGCCTTGCCGCGCACTACCAGAACTCGGCGGTGACTATCCAGGTGGACCCGATCGTAGGTCGGAACCGGTTGGCCGGCCACCGAAGCCGGCTCGGCCTGCCGAACCCGCGGCCCGGCCGGTACCCGGCTGCCCGTGGGCGGCATCGTGGCAAGCTTCAGGCCGGCTGCCGGGTTTCGGTCGGCGGCCATGGCCGCAGGCAGGTGCTCGGCGGCAGTATCAGGTCGAGCCGCTTCCGGAGCGGCGCCCTGGATACGCACCCGCACCCGTGCTAGCAACTCGTCATGGCTGAATGGCCTAGCCACGAAGTCGATGGCACCAGCATCGAAGGCGGCAACCCGGCGGCTGACATCGGCGCCTGGTGACATCGCGACCACCCGGCTGGCGGGTTTGATGGTCATCAGCGCTCGCAGCACGTGTTCGCCCGCGACATCGGCCAGCGGCAGGTCGAGCAGCACCAGATCAAAGTTCTCGGTCAGCGCGGTCGCCAGCCCCTCAGTCCCGCTGGTGGTCATCCGAACTCGGTATCCGGCCTGGCCGAGTAACCGGGCCAGCAGCGTACGCAGATTCGGCTCATCGGCGATGACAAGTAGTTCACTCACTTAGGCCCCCG
>JBDSAN010000501.1:0-3046 GCA_039922115.1 Jatrophihabitantaceae bacterium | reverse complement strand
CCGCCGCAGAACAGCCCGCGCAGCCGGCCACCGCGACCAACCGGGCGAGTGGCACCCTGGGCCGGCCAGCTCGGCCAGGCCGGCACCGGACGTCCGAGCTGGCGCAGCGCGTCCTCGGTGGCCGTGGTCAGGTCAGGTGAGCCGGGCCCGAGCAGCGCGAACCGCACCGGGGTGCGCAGCGCGCTGGCGGCCGCCCGCAGCCGGGCGGCGACCGGGCCGGCCGGTGGCTTGGACACCAGCATGATCAGCTCGGTGGCCGGGTCCTCGTCCAGCCAGCGCAGCGCGGTCAGGCTCGATCGGGCGGCGACCTGCTCGGACAGGTCACGCCCGCCCACCCCCAGCGCGGCGCTGACCCCGACCCCGGCCGCGTCGAGCAGGCAGAGCACCTGCTGAGCGCCGGTGCCCGAGGCGGCGACCAGGCCGACCGGGCCGCGATCGAGGGTGTGCGAGAAGCCGAGGCCGACGCCGTCGACCACCGCGGTGCCGCAGTCAGGCCCCATCACCAGCAGGTCACGCTCGGTCGCGGCATCCTTGAGCGCGATCTCCTGCTCGATCGTGACGTTGTCGCTGAACACCAGCACGTTGCAGCCGGCGTTCAGCGCGTCCATCGATTCGGTGAAGGCATGCTGGCCGGGTACCGAGATCAGCGCCAGCCCGCTGCCATGGCCGCGGGCGGCTGAGCTGATGGTGCGGGGCGGCTGCTGGTCAGCTCGGTCCTCGCCGGCCCGTCTGGCCGGCGCGGTGAGCAGCTGCTCGATCAGCTCCAGCGCTGTGCCGATCGCGTCCTCGTCGGCGGCTCGGATCGCGATCAGCAACTCGTTCGGGTCGCTGGTCGCCGGCTGATCGAAGCCCATTCCGGCCAGCAATTGCAGGTTCAACTCGGTCGCCATCGCAACCAGCGCCTGGTGCACCCCCGCAGCGCCGGCGACCGCCTGGCTGACCTGCAGCAAGCTCACCGAGTCGGCATAAAGGCCCCGGCGTGATAGCACCCGCTCGGCGGTCATCGGCCGGTCCGGCCGGTGTCGAGCCTGGCTGCTCGAATCGACTCGCCGCCCGCTGCGCTATTGCCACCTGTCGGCACTGTCGGCTCCGTTCGCTCTGCCTCGCAAGAAGCTAATGAGGTGGGCTACCGTCTGCCGATGGTCACACTTGCCAACGATCAGCCCCGAATCATCGGGGATGTGCCAGAGCACCTCCCGGACGGCCTGTCCGTGCGCAACCTGCTCGGCACGGCCAGCCTCGCCGGCACCACTGTACTGGCGGGCCGATCCGGCCTGGATCGGATCGTGCGCGGGGTGAACGTGATGGAGGTTCCCGACATCCTCGCGTGGGTGAAGCCGCACGAGCTGTTGCTGACCACCGCCTTTCCGCTCAGCCAGGCGCCGGCCCAGCCCGGTTGCCTGGCCGGTGACTCGGCCCAGGCACTCAGCGAGCTGATCCGGGCGCTGGACGGCAAGCGGCTGGCCGCACTCGCGATCAAGCTCGGCCGCTACCTCGATTCGGTGCCCGAGCCGGTGCTGGCGCTGGCCGACGAGCTGGGCTTTCCGATCCTGCGGCTGCCCAACGACGTCGCCTTCGATGAGGTTTTGCCTGATCTGTACGGGCAATTGCTCGCTCAGCAGAACCAGGTACTGGCCCAGGCCGACGCGTTGCACCGGGCCATCTCGGCAATCGTGCTCGGTGGCGGTGGCCTGGCCGAGATCGCCGGCGAGGTCGGCCGGCTGCTGGATTGCCTGGCCGTGATCACCACGCCGGACGGCCGGGTGCTGGCCGAGGCCGGCGCTGCGCAGCACCGGGCCGGCATCCACGCCTGCGAGCTGTATGACCCGACCGGACGGCTGATGGTCGAGCGGCTGCGGATCGGGGTGCACCCGCTGGCCCGGCCGGGCAGCCTCGGCGGCAACGGTGTTGGCGATGCCGGCGGCGGCAGCGCGGCGATGACATCGATCGTGGCCGGCGGCCTCGATCACGGCCGGATCGTGGCCTACCGGCGGTCCGGGGGATTGCCGGCCGGCACCGTCCAGGCCGTCGAGCGGGCCTCGATCGTGGCTGCGCTGACCATCACCAAAGAACTGGCGATCGCCGCGGTCGAGGGCAAGTTCCGCGGCGACTACCTGCGCGACGTGCTGACCGGACTGATCCCGGTCGACGACCAGGTGGTCGAGCACTGCCGCTCGCTCGGCTGGGATATCGACCGGCCGATGGTGGTACTGGTCGCCGAACTCGACCCGGTCGAGGCTGCCCCGCTCGGCCAGCAGCCGGCGGTGGAACCGGTCACCCAGCGCTCGCAGCACGAGCGGTTCAGCTCAGCCTGGCAGCAGGTCCTGCGGGCCCGGGACAAGGGCGCGCCGGTGGTCAGCTTCAGCCAGGAGGTGGTCGCGCTGATCCCGGCGCGTGCACCGGACCCGGCACCGGGGATCGCCGAGATCGTGGCTGCCGTGACCGGTGACCGTGGCGGTGGCCGGCGCTCGTTCTGCGCCGGGGTTTCCCGGCTGGTCGAGAACCCGCGCGGCATCGCCGCGGCCTATGCTCAGGCCCGCAAGGCCGTCTCGGTCGGCCGGCGGGTGCACGGGCACGGCAGCATCTCGCACTTCGACTCGCTCGGCGTGCACCGGTTGCTGTCGCTGGTGGCCGACTCGAGCGAGCTGAAGTCGTTCGCGGCCGAGGTGCTGGGCGAGCTGGCAGGCGATACCGCGGAGGCCGCCGACCTGCGGATCACCTTGCAAACACTGCTGGATACCAACTTGAACGTGGCCGAGACGGCCCGGCTGCTGCACTTTCACTACAACACGCTGCGCTACCGGATCAGCAAGCTCGAGCGCATCGTCGGCCCGTTCACCACCGACCCGCACCTGCGGCTGGACGTGGCGCTGGCCCTGCAGGTCGTCCAGATGCGCGGCATCTGAGCGCTTTCGGCCCGGCCCAGCAGCGCCCATGCAGGGTTCAAACGTCAGTCGGATGTCGACGCAACGGTGGCAGTCTGTCAGGCTCATGCCGAGCGCTTACGCTGAGCGACTCATCCGTCGAGGACCTCAGGAGAACCCAT
>JBDSAN010000500.1:0-3037 GCA_039922115.1 Jatrophihabitantaceae bacterium | reverse complement strand
CGACATGGCGCCGATCATGCCCCATCTGGATGAGGAATTCGCGATCTGGCCGGGCGTGACGTCGGCCGCGCGTCCCGCCCACTTGGTTCGGGAATCAGCAGCGTCAGGCCAGCGTTTGGAGGAGCGTGGCCACAACTGGCACACTGTCTGGTTGACGACCCGGCTCCGGTTCACGTCCAGCACCAACGGGCGACCCGGCGGCCATAATCGGCACCGCGAGTCGGTGCCACAGAGAGGGAACCATCGTGAAGGACGCAATTCACCCCGAGTACGTAGTCACCCAGGTGACCTGCTCGTGCGGTAACTCATTCACCACCCGCAGCACCGCCAAGTCCGGCCAGCTGCACGCTGAGGTCTGCTCGGCCTGCCACCCGTTCTACACCGGCAAGCAGAAGATCATGGACGTCGGCGGCCGGGTGGACAAGTTCGAGAAGCGCTACGGCAAGCGCGAGCGCACCACCTCCTAGCTACCCTGACGGCGCCCGGGGCGTGCCATTGCGGCACCGTCCCGGGCGCCGTTTGTATGTCTCGGTGCCCAACGGGCACCGTCCGGTCCGATAGCAATCTCGCGTACCCAGAGGGATGAGCAATGAGTCACGAGGCAGACGGCAGCAGCACGCTGGCCCAGGTGCTTGCCGAGTACGCCGAGACCGAGACCGCGCTGTCCGATCCGGCGGTGCACGCCGACCAGGCCACTGCCCGCCGGCTCGGCCGCCGGTTCGCCCAGCTCGCGCCGGTGGTCGGTGCCGCCAGGGAGCTTGAGGCCGCTCGTGCCGATGCCGAAGCAGCCCGTGAGATGGCGGCCGAGGACGAGTCGTTCGCCGCCGAAGCCGGCGAGATCGCGGCCCGGATCCCGGGCCTGGAGGATCGGCTGCGCGAGTTGCTGATCCCGAAGGACCCGAACGACATCAAGGACGTCATTCTGGAGATCAAGGCCGGTGAGGGTGGCGATGAGTCAGCGCTGTTCGCCGGTGACCTGTTGCGGATGTACCTGCGCTATGCCGAGTTGCAGGGCTGGCAGACCGAGGTGCTCGACGACGAGGCAACCGACCTTGGTGGGCACAAGTCGGTCACCGTGGCGGTCCGCTCCCGCAGCGTCGACAAGCCGGTGTGGAGCCGGTTGAAGTACGAGGGCGGCGTGCACCGGGTGCAGCGAGTGCCGGTAACCGAATCGCAGGGTCGGATTCACACCTCGGCGGCCGGCGTGCTGGTGCTGCCCGAGGCTGAGGAGGTCGATGTCGAGATTGACATGAACGACCTGCGGATCGATGTGTACCGCTCGTCCGGTCCTGGTGGCCAGAGCGTGAACACCACCGACTCGGCCGTCCGGATCACCCACCTTCCGACCGGCACCGTGGTGTCGATGCAGAACGAGAAGAGCCAGCTGCAGAACCGGGAAGCGGCACTGCGGGTGCTGCGGGCCCGGCTGCTGGCACACGCCCAGGAGACGGCCGATCAGGAAGCTTCCGACGCGCGCCGTTCCCAGGTCCGCACGGTCGATCGTTCCGAGCGGATTCGCACTTACAACTTCGCCGAGAACCGGATCGCCGATCCCCGGGTCAATTTCAAGGCCTACAACCTGGATCAGGTGCTCAACGGCGCGCTGGACGACGTGATCGACGCGCTGACCAGGGCCGACATCGAAGCCGCGCTGTCCGGGGACTGAGGCCGGTGCTCGCCGCGCTGCGGCAGGCGATCGGAGTCCTCACCGAGGCAGGGGTGGCGACCCCGCGGGTGGACGCCGAGTTGCTGCTCAGCCACCTGCTGGCCACCAGTCGCGGCCGGCTGCTGCTGGTGGATCGGCTCACCGCCGAGCAGCAGGCCGCGTTTACCGAGCTGATCGGCCGCCGGGCAGCCGGCCAACCTGTGCAGCACCTGACCGGCAGCGCCCCGTTCCGGCACCTGGAACTGGCTGTCGGAGCCGGGGTGTTCATCCCACGTCCGGAGACCGAGCTGATCGTCGAACTGGCCGCCGCTGAGCTGGCCAAGGCCTCGCTGGTGGTCGACCTGTGCGCAGGCTCGGGCGCGATTGCGCTTGCGATAGCGCAGGAATATCCATCGGTCGAGGTGATCGCGGTCGAGCGGTCAGCGGCCGCGCTGGCCTGGCTGGCCCGCAACGCAACCGACCGCACCACCGCTGGCGACCACCCGATCACGGTCCTGGCAGCCGACATCACCGAGGCCGGCCTGCTCGCTGCACGGGCCGGCCAGGTTGACCTGGTGTTGAGCAATCCGCCTTACGTTCCTGAGCGAATCCGGGCCGAGCTGGCCGCCGAGATCGAGCATGATCCGGCCGAGGCGGTTTTCGCCGGCCCGGACGGGATGGCGCTGATGCCGCACCTGATCGTGACCGCGCGCCGGCTGCTGCGCCCCGGCGGCCGGCTGATCATCGAGCACGACGTCAGCCAGCCGGCCCGGGTGTCTGAGCTGCTTTCTGCCGGCAAGGACTGGATGAACGTGGCCGGCCATGCCGATCTGGCCGGCCGGCCACGGTTCACCAGCGCGGTGCTGCAGTGATCAGTTGAGCGTGACGATCGGCTCGCCGGAGCCGTTGAGCCCGTTGGCCGACCGGGTGCAGCTACCGCCGCGCACCGCGCCACCGTTGTAGGCCTGCCGCAGGCAGCTGCGCAGCGCGAGCTGACCCCAGTAGTTCGGGTGTAGCGACTCCTGGACGTAGTACGGCCCGAACACTGTCGACACCGTCCTGATCTGCTCGATCCATTCGCTCTGGTCCACCGCGCCCGCGCTGCGCCAGCTGGCCAGCGAGCTGTCGCTGAGCAGCTGCGTGCCGGTCTCGCACAGCCGCCGGCCGTTGAACAGCCCGGAGACGTCGACGATCTTGATGTTCGGCAGGCCGGACTGGGTGGCCGCGGCCCGCACGGTGGTGTTGATGGTCGGAAGTGCGCTGCTGTTGGCCCAGTTGGCGTCGTTGTTCCAGAAGCCGCAGCCGCCGCTGCTTTGCCGGGTGAAGCCGGACTCGCTGTAGCGGATGCCCGAACCGCCGGGCAGCGGCGACGGGTAGGTCTGTAGCACGATC
>JBDSAN010000499.1:0-5317 GCA_039922115.1 Jatrophihabitantaceae bacterium | reverse complement strand
CGCGGTCCGGGTGACCTGTGACCTTGGCGAGGTCGGGCCAGCTGATCGGGCGCTGGTGCTCGGCGCCGGTGGTGGCACCGGGGTGGCCATCAGCAGCCTCGCTCGCAGCCGGGGCGCGCTGGTCTGGGGACAGGTTGGCGACCCGGCCAAGGTCGAGGCGGTTCGGCAGTCCGGCGCCGAACCGATCCTGGCCGGCTCAGCTGCCCAGTTGCACGAGCAGATCGCCGAACTCGGCATCACGGTCGCCTTCGATCCGCTCGGCGGCGCCTACACCGCGGCGCTGGTGGCCGCACTCGTCCCGCGCGGCCGGCTGATCAGCTACGGCGTTTCGGCTGGTGAACAGGTGACGTTGTCGATGCGGACGATCTATCGCAACAACCTGACGGTGCGCGGGTTCGGCGGCGTGGCCGAACCCGCTGAGCGGCTGTCCGCCTCGATCCGGCTGGCGCTGCAACACCTGGCCGCCGGCTCGATGCGCATTCCGGTGGATCGGGTGCTGCCGCTGGCGGCGGCCGACCGGGCGCTGGCGGCGCTGGCCAATCGCGAGGTTGCCGGCAAGGCATTGCTCGATACCCGGGCCTGATGCCCGGATCTCGCCTACTCCAGCAATTGGACGGTAAGCCATGATCGAACTAATTCTTGGGAAGTTCCCTGCCCTGCGCTCGACGCGATACGTCCAGTTGCTCGGTAAGTACCTGAGCGGCTGCCTGCTATTCGCGATCGGGGCGTACCTGTTCATCTATTCGAAGCTCGGCACCGATCCGCTTGATACCTTCGCGCTAGGCGTGCTGCGACACCTGCCATTGACGATCGGGCTGGTGCAATTGAGTGTGGCAATTGCCTGCGTAACCGCGGTGTCGCTATGGCTGCGGCAACGACCGAGGCTGGCTCCATTGTTCACGTTCTTCTTCTGCGGGTCGATTATCGACCTGGAACGCAAGCTCGATCCGATGACCACCGTGCATATTCCGGCCGTCGTAATTCTGACGCTGGGGACGCTGTGCTGCGCCTACGGTTCGGCGCTCATCATCATGAGCGGATTCGGAATTCGGGCGATCGACCTGCTGGCGATCGCGGCGGTCCGACAGTGGCGCTGGCCGTTCTGGACAGGCAAGGCAATCATCGAGCTCAGCCTGCTCGCCACCGGCTATCTGCTGGGCGGGCCGGCCGGCTGGGGGACGGTCTTCTTCCTGGTCGGGGTCGACCTGCTGATCCAGCCGATGGTCTGGAGCAACGTGCGGGTGCTGGGGCTGGTCAATCACGGCCTGCCGCACCCGCGCCGGCTGGCCCAGCCCCAGCCCGAGGTCACGTGAGCAAGCTGCAGTTGCCGAAGCTGTCGTAGGTCCGCGGGTCATCCAGGACACCATTGCGTTCGAACAGCCGCAGCGTGGCCGCTGCCGCGATTCGAACCGTCGACCCCACCCTGGTGGGGTCGTTGGTGTCGGCGATGACCCCGCGGACCGTTTCGGCGTCCAGGCCCATCAGCTGCAGCAGGTGAGCATCAGCGGAGGCGTCCGGGCCGAGAAAAGCCAGGATGAACCGGGGCAGCAGCGGCCCGATGACGGTGCGCTGACGCCGGCCCAGTTGGTGCCAGGCGTGCTGGAAGAACTGGGCGAAGTAGGCGTGATGCCGGCGTTCGTCCTCGGCGTGATCGGCCACCGTTTCGCGTACCGAGCTGATCAGCCGCTGGTCGCGCGGGATGTCGGACAGGATCGCCGAGATCAGGGTCTCGGACACGACCGTGAAGAACACCCTGGTCAGGCCGCGGGTCTCGCTGTCCTCCTCGGCGCTCATCCGATCCAGGTCGGCCAGAAAGCGCGGGTACAGCCGGGGCGAGCGCTCGCCGGTGGCGACCACCAGCTGGTCCTGCAGGTCATCTGAGAACAGCGCGTGCCAGGACTCGTCGGTGCAGATCATGTACGCATCGCGCAGCATCGTGCGAGGCAGTTCGAAGCCGATGCGGCGCCGGCTGATCAGCTGGGTTACCGGGTTCACCACCAGCTGCTCGAGGTCGCTGGTGAAATCCAGGTAGATGTGCAGCCGGTGCAGCAGGGCCCGGCGGAGCAGGTCGTCATCGCTGGCCCGGCGCACCTCGTCGTGACCGAGCACGGCGACCAGCTCGGGCGGGAAGAACAGCTTTCCATCCAACTGCTCGTCCAGGATCCGGCGCGGTTTGGTGCGCACGCTGGCCCGGTCGTCCCAGCTGGTGAATCCGGATCGGTAGTTCTGATCAGGTCGGCTCATTAACAACAATCCCTTAGTCGTGGGCTTCGGCGCCTAGTGAATTCATAAGCAAGTTCATCGTGCGAACCATGGGATATTCCAGTCAAGCTCCGGCGAAATACCCGGGCAGCGACTTGCTGCTTGGCGGCCAATTGCCGATCGAAACCAGGGCCTTGATTAATGCGCGCGATGCTTGACATTCGGTGCCGGGCCTCAGCAGACTGATTTCACCGAAACCGGTGGCCTCGCTCGATAGTCAATGAGTCCATCGTCCTATTCAAATGCGCCCGGCAACCGTGCTGAAAATTTCGGAGTCCGGCCGGCGCACTACCCAGCGAGGAGTGAGGACCGTTCATGTCGACTATGGTCGAGGATCGCGTTGTCGAGGCTCTCAAGAGCGTCTATACCGGAGCCCTTACAGATATCTTGGACGGCCTCGGGCTGGTCAATCAGAGCCTGTCCCAGGAATTCCTGCCGCTGGAGCGCGGCATGCGCTTCGTCGGCCCGGCCTACCCGGTCGAGTGCCGGCCGAACCCGCTGGCCGTCTCGCACGGCAAGAGCGCGCGCGGGCTGTTCGAGATGCTCGGCTCGGTGCCTGCAGCGCACGTGGTGGTGGTGCAGATGAACGGGCTCAAGGCCTCGATCTTCGGCGACCTGTCGATCACCGCGCTGAAGGCACAGGGCGCGGCCGGCGCGTTGATCGACGGCGGTGCGCGTGACATCCACGCGTTGAAGGAGTTGGGCTTTCCGCTGGTGCCACGGTTCATCCGGCCACAGGGCTTCATCCAGCGCGGTGACTGGGTGGGCTGGGGCGTGGAGGCAGTCCAGGTCGAGGGAATCCGGATCGCGCCGGGTGACTACGTGGTAGCCGATGATTCCGGGGTGGTCATCGTGCCCGCCGAGGTTGCCGAGGAGGTTGCCGAGGCCGTCACCCGGCTGGCCGACAAGGAGGCCATCCTACGGGTGGAGGTATCGCGTGGCATGAACCCGGCCGAGGCCTTCGACCGTTACTACGTAAACGAGGAAGTGCCGGCCGGTGCCCAGACCGCCCGGCCGTGCTCGCAGCGATCCACCGCCGCCACCCGGCCCGCGTCGAGCCAGCCGGCAGCCGGTGCGAGCGCCGGTACGCAGGCACCGCACAGCGCTGCCGCCGCGCGCTCGGCAACCAACGGTGCCCGCGGACCGATCGAGGCCGGCGACCTGACCCGGCGGGCCGGCATCGAGCAACTGGAGGCGCGCGGCCTGGACGTGGTGGCCCTGCGCGAGAAGCTGATCGACAATGCGGCCGCCGAGTTCACGACGTACTACTACTACACAATCCTGCGCAACTTCCTTGCTGGCAAAGAGGATTACAAGGCGATCTGCGAGGACGCCCGGCTGGAGGATCGCTCGCACTTCGAACTGATCTCGCCACGCATCTTCGAACTCGGTGGCACGCTCCCTTTCGATATCCGCGACCTGGCCGACCGATCCGGCTGCGCGGACGCGTACCTGCCCAACTCCGAGAACGGCAAGCTGGCCTGGGGATCGGCCACCGGCGAAGCTGTCTCGCCGGCGAGCGCGGAGGAGATCTTGACCGTGCTGCTGGAGGCCGAGCGGTGCGCGGTGCGTTCCTGGTGGGAGATCTGCGATATCACCTTCGGCAAGGACCCGCGCACCTACGAGCTGGCGATGCGGATCCTCAACGAGGAGATCGAGCACGAGGCTTGGTTCATCGAATTGCTCAGCATGGAGCGCGACGGGGTGGCGCGCCCGTCCGGGCACTTCAAACGAGGCGAGGTGGGGGATGCGCCGTGGAGCCGGAACCGGCCATTCGGCCACGCCTGAGGCCGACCCGCCGAACAACCAGCCGGCTCAGCTCTTTCTGGTGGAAGTGCAGCTTGCTGGCAGCGTGGTCAGCTTCCAAGCCCAGTCCGACGAGTACGTCCTGGACGCCGCGATCCGGCAGGGCGTCGCGCTGGCACACCTGTGCCGGCAGGGCTGGTGCACGCGTTGCGCGGTCCGCCTGGAGCACGGCGAGGTCGATCAGTCCGGCTCCCGGCGGTTCTTCGAAGAGGATCGGCAGGCGGGGTTCTGCCTGATCTGCACGGGGCGACCGCTCTCGCCGTTGCGAGTTGTCGCCGACCAGCACCAGGCCATTCGAGATCACCGGATCGCGCTGGGGCTGCCGGTGCCGCGTGGCTGAGACCACGCCGGACGGGCTGCCCAGCGCGAAATCCGACCAGAGCAAGGGAGTTGTCAGTTGACTGGAGTTGTGGCCGGTACCGGTCGAGACCTTGAGATCCACGACGTCCACCGGGAATCACTGGCGATGGTGGTTGGACCTACCAAACCTGAGCGATCGGTGCTGGAGCAGCTCAGCCTGCCGGCGCCGCCGCTGACCGATCCGGACTTCATTGCCGAGTTCGGTCACTGCCTGGCCAGGCTGCGCGAGCTGGTCGGCTCGTCCTCGGCACGGGTAGTGATCTCGCCCGGCAGCGGCACGATCGGAATGGAGAGTGTGGTCGCCAGCCTGCTGCGGCCGGGCGTTCCGGTCGTGGTGGCAGCCACCGGCATCTGGGGCGAGCGGTGGCGAAAGATCTGCCTGCGTCAGCGGGTTCCGGTCAAGACCCCGCTGGTAGCGACGGGGCAGGCACCCGACCTGACCCGGCTGGAGGAGGAGCTGGCGGATGAGAACTGCCAGGCCTTGCTGGTCACCCATGTCGATTCCAGTACCGGCGTGCGGCTCGACCTGGCCGCCCTCGCGGCGCTGGCGCACAAGCACGGGGCCTTGCTGCTGGTCGATGGGATCTCGGCCCTCGGCGCTGAGACCGTCGAGTTCGATGCCTGGGACGTCGACTGCTACCTGGCCGGGGCGTCCAAGGCGCTTGGTGCCTCGCCAGGATTGGCCTTGTATTCATTGAGTGAACGTGCGGTTGACAAGCTGAACGATCGTGGCTGGCAGCCGTTCAGCTTCGCGCTGGACCTCGCCCCGTGGCTGCCGGTGATGGCAGCCACCGAACGTGGTGAGTTCGCGTTCTTCCAGTCGCCGGCGAGCAATCTGGTGATGGCGCTGTCCGAGGCGATGCGGTTGGCGTTGGCTGAGGGCAGGCAG
>JBDSAN010000498.1:0-7796 GCA_039922115.1 Jatrophihabitantaceae bacterium | reverse complement strand
GGTCGAGGTGGTGATGGCCGACGGTCGGCCGGTGGTGCTCGCGGTGACCGGCAAGCTGCCGCTGCTGCCGCCGTTTCGCGAGCCTGGCCAGTTCTGGCCGTCCCATCTGCCGGCGGCGGAGAAGGCCGAGGTTTGCGAGTTCGTGCTGCGGGCCGTCCGCGCGCTCGGCATTGAGGTCGGCGCATTGCACGTCGAAGTCAAGCTATGCCCGGACGGTCCACACATTCTTGAGCTGAACGGGCGCCTGGGCGGCTTCATCCCCGAACTGTTCAGGCCCGCAGGGGTGGACCTCATCGCGCTGGCCGCGCTGGCGGCGCTCGGTCGTGCCCCCACCGCGGCGGTGCTGGACGAGCGCGAGCCGATCGAGATTGGCTGGGTGCGGTTTCAGCACAGCTCGCTGGTTCCGCCGGGCGTGGTGGAGTTCGTTGATGCACCGAGCGCGAAAACACTCTCGCGGCGCGAGCAGGTCGACTTCTACCGGTTGCTCGCCAAACCGCACCAGCGCTTCGGCAACAGCGTGGCTACCGGTGAGCTGGATCTGGTCCAGGCTGTCATCGCTGACCACGACACGATGCCGGCTGCGATCGACGAGCTGTGCAGGCAGACCGTCCTTCGATTTCGAGATGCCGAAGGCGACCTCGTCACGCTGACCGGCGACCGGATTACCCAACTCAATCTGGCAAGCGCGGCTACTGCCCGCTAGCCAGGCTGCGCCGATCGACCTTGCCCGAGGCCGTGACCGGGAGCGAATCCCGGAACCGGTACCTCGTCGGCACCGCATGAGCTGGTAGCCGCTGCTGCAAGTGTTGCTTGATCGACGTTCGAAGCTCACCGTGCGTGGCGTCGTGAGCGCTGGCCGTGACGATCAGGTTGGCGACCAGGATGCCGCGCGCGGCGGGTCCCTGCTCGACGACGCACACCCCGGTCGCGACCGAGGGATGCTCACGTAGCGCGGCTTCAACCTCGGCGAGTTCGATGCGGTGTCCACGAATCTTGACCTGGTCGTCGGCACGGCCCACGAAATGCAGGCCGCCCTGCTCGTCGGCGTAGGCCCGGTCCCCGGAGCGGTAATGCCATTGGCCCTCGATGGCGAGGAATCGGTCGGCGGTGAGCTCGGGCCGGCGCCAGTAGCCGTAGGCGATCGAGGCTCCGCCTATCAGCATTTCGCCGACCGTTCCCGGCGGCACCGGCCTCAACTCGTCATCGACAACCTGGATGGTGACGTGTGGCAGCGGGCGCCCGATCGGTGTCGACCCGTCGCGGCTGTCCAGCGGCGGCTGGAGCAGGGCGAAGGTCGAGTGGACGGTCGTTTCGGTTATGCCGTACATGTTCACAAGCTGGCAGGTCGGCGTCAGCGCCGCCCACCGGGTGACCGCTGTCGGGTTGATGGCCTCGCCGCCGAGGACGACATAGCGCAATTGCGCCAACCCGACCTGGGCCGGCTCGAGGGCTTCGAGCAGCACCCCGAACACGCTCGGCACCAGGCTCAGCACAGTGATGCCTTCGTCGCGCACCAGCTCGATCATGGCGTCCGGGTCAAGCAGACTGCCCTGATCGACGATGACAAGCCGGCCGCCGCTGAGCAGGCACGCCCACAGCTCCCAGACGCTGAAATCGAAGCTGCACGAATGCACCATCGTCCACGAGTCTTTCTCGTCCACGTCGAACTGCGTGAAGCAGGATCTCAGCAGCGCGAGGACGTGCTCGTGGCCGACAAGGACGCCTTTCGGCGATCCCGTCGAACCAGAGGTGTAAAGGAGGTAGGCCGTTCCAGGCGGCGGTGATTCAGGTTCGGCCGGGTCGAGCGCGGAGACAGTGAGCTGCCCGTCCACCAGCTCGATGACTGCGGTTGCCGTGGAGTCGACCAGCATGTAGTCCTGCACCGCCGGTGGATAGGCGGGGTCGACAGGCAGGTAGCTCGCGCCGGCGACGAGGACGGCGCAGATGGCCACGATCTGTTGCCAACCACGGGGGGTTCGGATCGCCACGATAGTGCCGGCCCCGATACCACCGCGGGCCAGAGACTCGGACAGCTCACCCACCGTGGCCCACAGCATCGCGTAGCTGACGCGGTGGCCGGAATCCTGAATCGCGATGGCGTTGGGCCGGCGGGCGACCACGGCGGCCAGTGCTTCAGCCAGCGTCATCGCCGCCGAGGGCAGGTGGGGCGCGTGATCAGGCGAGCTGGTGCCCGAGCCGCTAGCCGTCCGCACTGGCCTGCGTCGCTTTCTCGCGCAACACGTGCACGAGGTCGGCGAAGCGGGGGTAACGCATTACCTCTGAAGCGCGAAGCGGCAGCCCGGTCCTGCGGGCCAGCGAGGTCATCTTCGCCGCGGCGAGCGAGTCGCCGCCGGAGTCGAAGAAGTCGTCGTCGTTCTCGACCTGGGTTGCGCCGAGCACTTCCCGCCAGATGCGGCCGACTTCGCCGCGAAGCTGGTCCTCATCCGGCGACACTGAGCACCTCGTTCTCGACACGGATGAGGTGTGACTGGGCCCAGTTGGCCAGGCGCAGCGCGGCGTCGGCGTCGGACTCGCCGGGACGGAGGCCACCCATGACCTCGGTTCGGTACTCGTCCACGCTGATGCCGCATTCGGGCGTGGCCTCGATCCGGCGCAACAGCCACTTCTGCTTACGGCACAACTCCCCCGCCAGCAGCAGGCACACGTCGGCTGCCTTGTACGCGGCGAGCAGGCCGGTGACCCTCGCGCTCATCGCATCGCCAGAATCGAGCTGGCCACCGACGTCGGTCAGCGCAATTTCGGCATGAGCCTTCGTGAATCTGGCAAGCGCCCGCCGGTAGGACGAGCCATGGATGAGCTGACGAGCGCGCGCGAAGTAGTCGTCATTCCGCAGCGGCGCGGCGATTGACATTCGGTATATAAAATCTTGTAGTTCGTCGCTGATCCTGCAGAACTCGGGCTCCGGAGCGGTTGTGAATGGCGCGAGGATCCGCTCAAGGACGTCTGTGGGCCATACTTGCAGGTCGGCGCAGACGTCGCCGTATCTGCCCATCCAGTGCACCGCGCGGATTCCACTCTCGTCGGTGCTCGGCCACGTTTCTGAGCTGTCGTCGCACGGCAGGTTGAGATCGCGGTCGGCGAAGGCGTAGAAGTCTACGTCGCTCCAGGCATTACCCCAGCCGACCACCAACGACCCCGTCCACGCGACCGACTCGGCATCGACCAGGCCAGGGAATCGTTGGACCACCACGTCCCAGGACAGGTCGAGTGGCTTCGGGGTGGCCGGTGCCGGAGTGAGAACCTGAATGTGCGGAGCGAAGGTATCCCCGGAGTCGAGCGTGGCAATTCCGGAGTCAGCGACCACAATTTCTCCTTTGCCGAACGGCCTGATCATGCGGCTGGCTGTTGACTTCCCACAGTGTCCGATAGCGTAACAGCCCGAAAGCAGGGCCCCGGGGAACCATTGTCACGCTCCGGAGCCAGCCAGGCATCGAGCATGGGGGCATACACGGTGGGCATCATCATCGGACCGGACACCACGCTGCGGCGTTCCTTCGATGTCGGGACGCGACTGACCGACAGCGTCGGCGATAGGACCGACACGGTCGATGGCCTCTTGCTGGAAACCATGCTCGGACGCTACGTGCTCGACCGCTCGGGACGCGCCGTGTGGCTGCTCATCGACGGAACCCGGACGGTCGCCGAGATCGCTGAAACCGTCGCCCGCACCTGGCCGGCTGAGCCGGGCGAAGCCCACGCGGCCACCCTTGAGTTCTGCAACCGACT
The DNA here is from genome assembly GCA_039922115.1 of Jatrophihabitantaceae bacterium. Classification (GTDB taxonomy): domain Bacteria; phylum Actinomycetota; class Actinomycetes; order Mycobacteriales; family Jatrophihabitantaceae; genus Jatrophihabitans_A. The sequence continues at coordinate 4,049 of JBDSAN010000498.1, read as the reverse complement.
GTCCGAACTCGGCCTGACCCGGATCGTAGCCGGCCAAGCCGTCAGTCGAGCTTCAGGCGATCCTGGGCCGGTCGGGTGAATTCGACCGCGACTACGTGCACCGCGGTCCACTGCTGACCCGACGCCGTGCACGGGTCGCTTGAACCCACCGCTTCGGATCTGGGACGGTGGGCGGATGGCAGTCACCGTGCGCCCAGTCAGTGCGGCGCTCTTCGACGACGTCCAGGCGGTTTTCGGCACCCGCGGGCAGGCCGCGTTCTGCCAGTGTCAGGGCTATCGGATGGGCTGGTACGACCAGCATTCGGACAACGTCGCCGGCCGCCGCGAGCTGCTGCGCGATCAGGTGTGCGAGGGCCACGGTCTGCTGGCCTACCTCGACAGCGAGCCGGTCGGCTGGTGCTCGGTGGCGCCGCGGCGGGATTACGGCTACCTGCGCAAGACCAGCTGGAACGGTCGCCGCGAGGACAAGGACGATCCGAGCATCTGGGCGGTTACCTGCCTGGTGACCCGAGCCGGGTTCCGCCGGCAGGGTGTCAGTCGCGCCCTGGTTGCCCACACGATCGAGCTCGCTCGCCAGGCCGGAGCCGCCGCGATCGAGGCGTATCCGATGAAGCCAGCTGCTGGCAAGGACGTGACCTGGGGCGAACTTCATGTCGGCAAACTCAGCTCATTTCTGGCGGCCGGCTTTCAGGTCGTCCACGAACCGTCGTTGCGCCGAGCGATCGTCCGCTACGAGCTCTGAGCGCGCCTAGCCGCCAGCCATGGTGATCGTGGTGAGCTGGCCGGCGCTTCCGTCCGCGATCACGCCACCGCCCCACCGGCGCGCGCGGTGAAGGAGATCATGAACTGCAAAGCCTCGCCCGAGGCCGACACTCAGAACCTATTGGGACGGCTTTCGCCCCGGACTCAGCAGAGTGCGGCTGGCACGCAGGTCCGACGAGTGGGCGCGCTGTATCGTCGCCGGGTCGAAGGCTCGGAGGCATCGCGATGAGGTTGACCACCGACGAGGCCAGGCAGCGGCTGGCCGCGCACGTGCACGGGGTGCTGTGCACCGTCCACGCCGTGCGCGGCCCGGACCCGATGCCGGTCGTCTACGCCGTATCCGAGGACGGCTATGTCGGCGTCCCGATCGACTCGGTCAAACCCAAGTTCTCGACCCGCCTACGGCGCGAGGACAACCTCGAAGCCGACCCGCGCTCAGCCCTGCTGATCGAGCACTGGGACCCCAACGACTGGTCGCGCCTGTGGTGGGTGCGGGCGCACCTGGAGCACGTCCCTGCCCCCGCGCAAGAGGTGATCGACGACCTCGCGGGACGGCTGGCACGCACCGTGCCGCAGTACGCCGACCAGCCGTTCTACCGGGTGCTGGTATGCCGGATTGTCGCCGTGACCGGTTGGTCAGCGGCCGAAGGGTGAATCAGGAGGCGTTGACCTTCGGCATGATCACCTCGGTCAGGCGCTTGAGGTCATCGATGAGGGTCGCCCTGCCTGCGGGCGCTTACGGGATGGCTTTGACGCCCAATGACTCTGCGGCTTCGGCCAATCGGCGGTCGTAGGTCAGCAGCTCGACAGCGCCGAGACTGATCGCGGCAGCGAGGTGGATGGCATCGAGGGATCGCAAGCTGGCTGGGCCGATGGTGCGAGCCCGTTGCATCACGGCCGGGGTCAGCGGCTGGCGCGCGATGCCGGTACACGCGGCGCGGAGCAGCTCGCTGACGTCGGCGACGCCCGCTCGCGAGATCGCGCGCGCCACCTCGACCCACGCCAGTTCGGACGAGGCGACGAGGTCGCCAGCTGTAGCGCGTTGGCGCAGGAGGGCCAGAACCTGCCCGGATTCTTTCTCGATGAAGACGCGCTTGAGCAGTGCACTGGTGTCCACGTAGAGGTCGGTCAACGATCCTCACGATCAAGCAGGTCCAGCGAGGTTGTGCCCTTCGGTAGAACCACTGTCGGCGCTACATCGCGGAAGGGCTCAGGTGCCTCGACCGTGCCTGCTCGGACGGCGAGCTCCATCGGGGTCGACCTCGGGTTCATTCCGAGCTCCTTAGCTAGCGCCTCGCGCACAAGCTCTTGCTGAGATATGCCTCTTCGATCGGCCTCGTCGCGCAACGCACCAGCCAGTTCAACGCTGAGGCGCAGGTTGGTGCTCATGCCAAGACGGTACCACTGATGAGTAAAATTGGTACCATGTCAGGTATCAGCGTCAGCCCGCTATCACTATGAAGGCGAGGAAGGCCACCACAGCGGTAAGCGCGTCGACCACGCGTCATCCTTCCGCGTCCGGCCCTTGCCAGGTGCGTGTGCCGTTGTTGAACGAGCATCGGAATGCGGGGTAGTGACAGAAGTCTGTGGGCCCCGCGGCTTCTGGGCTCCATGGAGGCTTGTGTGCGTGAGCAACACGATTTTCGGACTCTGCCAACACTTTCCGCGGACCTCCCTCCCCCTTGGCGGGGTGTCCCTGGTTCACCGCTGGAGATTGTCGGCCCACAGTGTTCGGACATGACGATGTGCGCGTGACCCCCGGTTCTCGAACGGTGAATGATCGCCGGCTAGGGCCGCCTCACTGGGTATGGCCCTATTGCCCGCGCGGGATGGCATGTCAGCGGCGTGGCGTCGAGGTCAGATAGCCGGTCAGCCTCGCGGCGAGATCAGGACCAGAGCGCGGAGTAGGGCAGGGCCCAGAGTCGGTCACCGAACGGGAGCGGCTGCTTGCCCGTATAGAGCACCACACCCATCGCGAATCGCGCTTTCAGCTTGTCGCGGAGGAATGCGAGTCCCTTGAAATCGCTCTTTGAGACCGAGCCGGCCGCCTTCATCTCCACGCCGGCCACGCGTCGGCCATCGCTTTCCACGACGATGTCGACCTCGATTCCGTCGCGGTCGCGGAAGTGGAACAACCGGGCCGGAGTCTCGGCCCAGACCAGCTGGCGACGTAGCTCGCCGGCCACGAACGACTCGAGCAGGCCACCGGCGGCGCTGCTCGCTGAGCCGGGCGCCATCGCAGTCGGAGTCACGTGGTTCAGCCGGGCGGCGAGGCCGGTGTCTAGCAGAGCCACCTTCGGTCTGCCCGTGACGCGCTTGGTCAGATTCTCGCCCCAGGCGGGCAGCTCGTGGATGAGGTACAGGGTTTCCAGCAGGTTCAGGTAGCCGGTGAGGCTGGTCTCGGGAATGCCGGCGTCGACCGCGATCCGGGCCTTGACCAGCTCGCCGGATGTGTTGGCTGCGAGCAGTCTGAGCAGGTCCGGGAGCCGGTCAAGGTGTGCAAGGCGGCTCAAGTCCTGGACGTCACGCGTCATGATGCGCTTCAGGTAGTTGTCGAACCAGGCGTTGCGCCGCCGACCGGTGCGGGTCAGCGGCTCAGGGTAGCTGCCGGCGCAGACCGCGTGGAGGTACTCCTCGCGGGACAGGGTGCCCGCTCGGCCTTGCAGCGCTTTCTCGTCGCCGGCGAGGAGGCGGTCGACGAAGTCTTCCCGGTATCCGGCGAGCTCGCCCTGGCTCAGCCCGTAGAGCACGACCGTCTCCGCGCGGCCGGCCAGGCTCTCCTCGGTGCCGGGGAGTTGTAGCAGGTCCGCGGATCCGGTGACCAGGAACCGGCCGGGCCGCCGGTCCTCCTCTACGGCGTCCTTCATCGCCCGGATCAACTCCGGCGCCCGCTGGACCTCGTCGATGACCAGTAGACCGTTTGATTGGCGGACAAACGCGTCCGGGTCGGCACGGGCGGCGTTGTAAGTGGCTGTCGCGTCCAGGCTCAGCACGGTCGCGTCCCGGTCGGCGACCACTTCTCGCACCAACGTGCTCTTGCCGACCTGCCTGGCGCCCTGGACGACCGTGATGGGGGTGTCCGCGAGAGTGTCTTCGACCAGGTCCTGTGCGTACCGCGCGCGCAGGTCCGTCAGAGTTCTTTCCGGCATGACCGACAAGATACCCCGCTTCACCTGCGCTTACGCCATCTTAGTCGCGGATTCGCGCCAGTAAAGTCGCGGATTCGCGGAGTATCGCTCGCGGATCTGCGGTTGCTGACTCGCGGGTTCGCGAGAGACGGCCGAGGC
>JBDSAN010000497.1:0-3373 GCA_039922115.1 Jatrophihabitantaceae bacterium | reverse complement strand
CCGTCCGGAGCGGCCGGCGCGCCGCTGACCAAGACCGCAGTGATCGTGGTGGACGTGCTGGATCAGGTCACCACCGCCAAGCGAATGGCTGAAAGTTCCTAGGCCATGGCACTCGAGCCCGCGCGGCATGGCCAGGCTCGTCCGCTCACCGCACGCGACATAGCCGACGAACCACGGCTTCGCCGGTGGCAGCGGGAACGTGACTACCTGGAGCAGGCCAGCCAGGATCAGCGAGTTGAGCGTCGCAAGAGGCTGATCCTGATGCTCATTGTCTGCTTCTTGTTGCTCGACGTCGCGATTTCGTTCGCCGTCATTCAATCGATAACCAAGTGAGGCCGGTGCTCACCGGGACGAGATAGCCCGCCGCTTAGGCTCGACTCGACGCCCATCCTGCCGATGAGTGAAGGGTATTCATGAGCATCAGCTACGGGGGATCGATGATCGGGTCAGCAATACCCTTGATCTACAAGCTCGTGGGCGCCTCGTCGATCGCGCTGGCCAGCACCGCGGCAGTCGCCCTATCGGCCTCGGCCAGCAGCGAAGGCGGCTTTCTGGTGCACCACCGGCCGCAGCCGTCGGGCATCCACAGCACCGCGCGGGGTTGCGATGGCCATCGGATCGGCCAGGTGCTGCGTCCCGGACAATGCATTGTCGTGCTGGCAACCGGCTTTGCCGCCGGCGAGGGCGTCGTCGTCCGCGAGCTGCAGCAACCGGCCTGGAGCCGCACCACCACGGCCGACCGCAATGGGCGGGTCACCTTTCGGTTCACGGTGCCAGCTACCGACAAGGCCGGCCGGGACGTGCTCACCTTCGTCGGTACCGGCAAGGCGAGTGGCGCCAAGCCCGGCCGGGGCAACCTGACCGTGACCGTGCCGCGGATTGCCACCTGCCGCTTCACAGTGGATCGACACCGCTGAGCCGGCCGGCGACACGGCACGTGCGGAGTGAGCGGTAGGCCACCTGATAGGCCGAAACTGGAAGCATGGACGGCCAGCGCGGTGATGACGTGACCTACCTCAGGCTGCTGCCGGAGCCTGAGCTGGCCGCACGTCGGCCGGGTGCGTCCGGCATCAAGCGGTGGCTAGGCCTTGATCAGCGACGGGTACGCCGGCTCTGCCGGCAGGCCGGCCACCTGCCAGTCCGAACGGTGAGTGGAACGGACTGCCAGCGCTGCGCTGCGCACTGGGATCACCTGTAGTCCGACAAAGACAACACCGCCGGACCCGCAACGGGATGCGGGGCCGGCGGCGCGGTTCGGGGTTGGTTTCAGGAGGTGAAGGGCACCCGGGTCCAGCTGAGCGGCTGTGGGCCGTGTTCGTTCACGGTGACGCGCAGGTAGTTGTTGACGTTGGTTGATCCGTCGACGGTGACCCGGGACAGGTTCGACACCGGCTGGTTGATGCCGTAAAAGCTCAACCAGTTCGACCCGGCAGCAAGCGGGTTATCGCTGTTGTAGACGTGGCTGTCGCCGTTGAACAGGAAGACCGGGCCACGGTAGGCAGCGCTCTCGCGTGCGATTGCGGCCACGATCGGTTGGTAGCCGTAGTAGTCGGCGAAGCTCGGGTTAGTTACGGTCGGGTCGAACATGTCGGCCTGAGTGAGCAGGACGACCGCCCGGTCACGGTGGCTGCGGGCGTCGGTGAAGCTGTCGTGGATCTGCCCGATCACCGCGGCGGTCCGGGCGAGCACCTCGACGGTCTGCTGCGGGGTCGGCGCGGTGTTGCCGGTCCATGGGGCAAGGCTGTTGTTGCTACCCGGAATGTTCAGCGCCGAGAACGCGACATCGGCCCGCTCCCAGCGCACATCCTCCGGAATGCCCTGATCGGCCTGGGACGTTACCCGCTCGCTGTGCTGGCCGAGGGTGCGTCCTGGCTGGCTGAAGAATACCTGGCGGATCTTGGCCAGCCGCTCCAGCGGGTTGTAGCTGCCATTGTTCGCGCGGTGGCAGTCGGTCCACTCGTTATCGCCGACGGTGTACACCAGCGGATCGCGGAACTGGTCGAAATCTGCCTTGATTTGCTGGAAGTACTCATCGCTGCAGACCGACGAGCCGTTCTTGATGTCGCCGAGGTGATCGACCCACTGCACCGCCGGGTCGGCGTTGATCTGGGCGATAACGTTCGGGAAGTTAGCGATCTGGGCGCCACCATATGGGATATCGCCGATCACCGCGAAGGTATAGCCGTGATCGTGTCCGTCGTTCGTTGAGCTGGCGCTGGCTGATGCCTGGGTAGCGGTGACCGCGATCGCGGCCACCGCGATCAGAGCAAGCGCGGCGCGGGATTTGACCTTCATGAAACTCCTTCTCCGACTGGACGGGGTTGGGTATTGCGTGATCTCGGCTGGTCGGCACGAGGACCGACCGGCCCGGCAGCAGGGCTGACCCGGCGGCTACCGGTGACGGTTTGCCAGCTGCTGGCATAGGCCGGCTCGACCGTCGGATCGACGCGCGGATCCGGCTGGCTATCGGTCGGAGTCGGGGTCAGATAGAAGTCGGCCTGGACGCGCTGGGCGGTGACGTCGATCAGGGTGTAGCCATGGCCGATCCCGTTCAGGAACTTGACCCACGGATTGGCCGCCGTCACCGCCGTGGTCACCCCGGTGGTCGTGGCGACCGCCGCGCTGGCCGGCGTGCCCGTTGGCAGCGATGCCCGGACCAGTTCGTAGAACCCGTCGCTGGTAACCGATGGGCAAACGAACTCCACGCCGACCGGCTGGTAGCCGCTGGCCGAGCGGTCCGCTGGCAAGTCCATTGCCCAGGACGAGTGGATATCACCGGTCAGCACGACACCATCCCCGGCGCTGGCCGGCTGTGCTTGAAGGTGTGCGATCAGCTCGGCCTGATCGGCCTGATAGCCATCCCACTGGTCGGAGTTGAGCAGGCTTAGGTTGCTCGGCGCCCCGAGCACCGCACCGGGGAATCGAATCGGGGTGAGGATGACCTGGTTTCCGATTAGGTGCCAGCGGCGGCCGGTCGCCGAGAGCCCTGCTTCGAGCCAGTGCAACTGCTCGGGCTCGGGGAGATGCCTTTGTGGATCGGCAAGTTGAGCATCCACCGCTGGAATCCCGGTCGGGATGAACCCGCCGCCAGTCTTGGTGAACGGCGGCACGTCAACCTGCCTGCTGCGGTTCTGTCGGGTCTCCAGGACGGACAGATCCGCCAGCGAACCAAAGGTGAATCGCTTGAAGAACCGGGTGCCCTGGTGTGGAACCGAAAGCTGATCGGGTAACCGGAACGGCATCCATTCCAGGTAGGCTTGGTAGGCCTGCTGGCGTCGTCGGAGGAAGTCCCCCTCGGCGCCCGGCGTGTGATTCTCAGCCCCGGTGGCCCAGGCGTTGTTGGCGACCTCGTGGTCATCAAAAATGGTGATCC
>JBDSAN010000496.1:0-5014 GCA_039922115.1 Jatrophihabitantaceae bacterium | reverse complement strand
GGCCGGCGCGGTGACGGTGAGCAGCTGGCTGGCGGTTCCGGTCAGGCCGGCCACCGGCAGGACGGAGCCAGCAGCCGGTGCCGGACGGGTGGCTGCTGCCGATCGGCGCGGGGTCGACCGGGGCGGGGTCGTCCGGGGCGGGGTCGTCCGGGCTGCCGATCGGGACGGCACCGGTGGGCTGGTTGCCGCCTGGAAAGGATGGCTGCTGGTAGCCGGGCTGCTGGTGGCCTCCGCTACCGGTCGCTGGCTGCCGGCCGGCGGCGCCTGCGTGCAGCCGGCGACCAGCCAGCCGGTCAACAGCCCAGCGACCAGCCCGGACCCGACCCGCAACGTTGCCATCAAGGCGAGTCTGCCAGGATCGTGGTCATGGTTCTGGAAGTGGCCCTGATCGACGTCCGGCCCGGCACTGAGGGCGAGTTCGAGGCCGGCTTCTGGCAGGTGCGCTCAGCGGTGGCCGACTCCGCTGGCTGCATCAGCATGCGAATGACCCGGGGCATCGAGTCACCGAGCCGGTTCGTCCTGCTGGTGGAATGGGAATCGGTCGAGGCGCACGAGCAGTTCCGGGCTTCGGAACGGTTCGGAATCTGGCGCGGCGGCATCGGCCAGTACTTCGCCTACCCACCTCAGGTAGAGCACTTCAGCGACCTGGTCCGACCCTAGCGCGACGGCTGCGGCTGGCCGTGCAGCACCTCGATCAGGTTGCCAGCCGGATCGAGGAATTGGGCGCCGAAATAATGCAATTGGTCCTGCTCCCAGGTACGGGGCGGCTGCCGCACCGGCACCCCTTCGGCCACCGCCGCCCGGTGCGCGGCCAGCACCGATGACCGGTCGGTGACCGCGAGCGCGCAGTGCGCCCCGGACGTCGGCCGCACGCCGGCAACCAGCCATAGCGCCGGGCGATGATCGGGCCAGCCATACCCGATCGCCGCGACCGTGCCCGGATCGTCCGGCTCGGCTTCCGGATCGGTGTACTCGACCGAGGCGGTGAAGCCGATCGCGGCCAGCAGCGGGCCATATACTGCCCGACTGGCCTCGAAGTCGTCGGTGACGATCGTGACGTGGTCCAGAGTGGTGCCAGCGGGCATGACACATGCATACCAGTGCTTACCGAGGTCGAGAGGAACTGCCGTGCAGTTGCACCCCGAGGTCGCCTCCGCACTCGCCGACGGCCGGCCGGTAGTGGCGCTGGAGAGCACCATCATCAGCCATGGACTCCCCCGGCCGGACAACCTGCGGATTGCGCGCGAGATCGAACAGGCAGTCCGTGACAGCGGCGCGGTGCCGGCCACCATCGCGGTGGTTGGCGGCCGGGCCCAGATCGGCCTGGATGACGCGGCGCTGCAGGCCATCGCCGGCTCGCCGGACGTGGTCAAGGTCAGCGTCCGCGATATCGCAACAGTGGCCGCCCAGCGCGGCCTCGGCGCCACCACCGTCGCCTCCACCGCGCACCTCGCCGCGCGCGCCGGGATCTCGGTCTTCGCCACCGGCGGCCTGGGCGGCGTGCACCGGCAGGCCCGCGATTCCTGGGACGAGTCAGCCGACCTCAGCACGCTCGCGCGCACCCCGATCACGGTGGTGTGCGCGGGCGTGAAGTCGATCCTGGACGTGGCTGCCACGCTGGAGCGCCTGGAATCGCTCAACATCGCCGTCCTCGGCTATCGGACCAGTCGGTTCCCCGGCTTCTACCTGGCCGATTCGGGCCATCCGCTGGACTGGCAGGTCGACTCGGCCGCCGAGGTCGCGGCCATCATGCGCGCCCGTGCTGAGCTCGGCACCGACCAGTACGGCCTGGTGGTGGCCAACCCGGTGCCACCGGGCGATGAGCTGGACCGCGAGCTGCACGACCGGACGCTGGCGGCCGGGCTGGCCGCGCTGGCCCGGGCCGGGGTCAGCGGCAAGCAGGTCACCCCGTTCCTGCTGGAGTTCTTCCATGAGCACACCGATGGCGCCTCGCTGGCGACCAACGTCCGCCTGGTGCTCAACAACGCTCGGGTGGCGGCCGAGATTGCCGTGGCAGCGCGGCCAGATGAGGTCAGTCGGGGCCAGCCGGGTGGTGTGCCTGGGTGACGTGATGGTCGACGTGCTGGCCCAGCTGCCCGGGCCGCTCGCGATCGGTTCGGACGTGCCCGCCCCGGTGCGGATTCAGCAGGGCGGCTCGGCGGCGAACACCGCCAGCTGGCTCGGCTGGTTGGGCGTCCCGGTCACGCTGGCCGGCAAGGTCGGTGACGACGAGTTCGGACGGGTCGCGGCCGAGGCATTGCGCGCGGTCGGCGTCGAGCTGCGGCTGGCGATCGACCCGGCGCAGCCGACCGGTATCTGCCTGGTGCTGGTCACGCCGGATGGTGAACGGACCATGGTGCCCTCGACCGGGGCGAACGCGACCCTGACCGCCGGCGAGCTGGCCGATCCCCCGCTGCTGCGGGCTGGCGACCGGCTGCACCTGTCCGGATATGCCCTGTTGAATCAGGGTTCTCGCGAAGGCGCCCTGACCGCGCTCGCGCTGGCCGGACGGCTGGCGGTGCCGGTCTCGGTGGATGCGGCATCGGCCGCTCCGCTGCGGGCAGTCGGCGGTGCGGCGTTTCTGGACTGGCTGCCGGCCGGCACGCTGCTGTTGGCCAACTCCGATGAGCTGGCCGCGCTCACCGGCGACGACCCGGCCGGCGCCTCGGCGCTGCTCGATCGCGGCCTGACCACGATCGTCAAGCTCGGCAGCAGTGGCGCCCGGCTGGTCACTCCAGCCGGCTCGGTGGACGTGCCGGGCGATCAGGTCGAGGTGCGTGATTCCACCGGTGCCGGCGATGCATTCGCCGCCGGGGTGCTCGGCGCGCTGGTCAACGGAGTCGACCTGCCGGGCGCGGTCGGGGCCGGCAACCAGCTCGGTGCGCATGCCGTCGGCCTGGTCGGCGGCCGGCCAGCGCGCTAGCGACGAGCCCGCAGCAATTAGCGTGGGCGAGATAGCTCTTATAGACATTTAGTCGGTTTATTGGCCTTTAGGTTGACCGAGTAAAGGTCCGTGCATATGTTCTGCTGACCCATCCCCCGATGAAAGGGAAATGCTATGAACACTGCAGTTCTCGAGCAGCTCGACAGCTGGCTGACCTCTGACCGGGACAACCCCGCCGGCCCGCTGTTCACCGGCAGCTACGCCGAGGCTGACCTGACCGATCACAACCCGCTGGCCACCGCCTGTTCCTCGTGCACCGCATCGCGCACTGGCGAGTGTTGCTAGCTGGTCAACCGCGCGGTCGACCGAACGTCGGCCAGGCCCAGTTCACCGAGTTGTTTTCAGTGAACTGGGCCATCGGCGTAAGCGAGCCCCGATGGCGCAGCTGATCGAGGCGGCGCCGGCCGAGGGCGAGTTCGATCGCTGCTTCGATTGCCTGATCGAACCTGCGCTGGCTCAGCTCGACGAGCAGCTAGCTGGGTTGGCTGAGCTCACCGGCACCGAGCGGCAGGCGGTTCTGAGCGCGACCGTCCGCTGGTTGACCGACACGATCCGGCGCAAGGTATCCCGGCTGCTGCTGGTGGAACTGAACGCCGCCCGGCTCGACGGCAGCCTGGCCGGCACGACCAGCGAGCAGCGCTGGTTGGCCTTTCTCGATCGGGCCGCCAGCACCGAGTACTGGTTGGCCACCAAGCACCGCTACCCCACCATGCTCGACCGGCTGGCCAGGATCATCGAACGCCGCTGTGCGGCTGCCTGCGAGCTCGCCCAGCGCTGGTGCGCCGACCGGGCCGCGCTCGCCGATTTTCTCGGCCTCGATCAGGCCGTCCTGAGCCAGGTCGACTTCGGCCAGGGCGACAGCCACCGGGGTGGGCGGTCGGTGGCCCAGCTGGTTGTCGGCTCGTCCCGGCTGATCTACAAACCCCGATCGCTGGCGATCGACCACCAGCTGAACGAGCTGCTGGCGCTGGCCTTCGACGCCGAGCGAACCGACCTGCCGGCCCACCCGGTCCGGGCGGCCCAGGTGCTGCGGCGCGACGGCTACGGGTGGTCGGAATTCATCGAACATCGCTACTGCTCCAGCACCGAGCAACTGCGCTGCTACTACACCGGCATCGGCCACTGGCTGGCCATCGCCAGGCTGCTCGGCACCACCGACCTGCACGCGGAGAACCTGATCGCCTGCGGCCCGGTGCCGGTTTTGATCGATTGCGAAACCCTGTTCACTCCGATGCTTGAGCTGGCCGGCCTCGGTATGGGACAGGCAACCGACCTCGCGTTCCGGATGATCTCCTCCACCGTCGTCGAATCCGGCTTGCTGCCCGGTCGCGGCACCGCGCTGGGCTGGCGCGGAGTCGACATCTCGGCAACCGGCTCGCTGCCAGGCCAGCAGCCGATGATGCCGGCGCAGCGGATCGTCGATGCCGGCACCGACCACGCCCGGTTGAGCGCCGACCAGGTTCCGGCCGGCCTGGCGGCGAACCTGCCCAGCGCTGAGCCAGAACTCGGCCGGTACTGGCCGGACGTGCTAAGCGGCTTCGACTGGATGGTGGATCGGCTGACCGAGCTCGATCACGCCGGCGAGCTGGCCCCGGCCATTCGGTGCTTCGCCGACGTCGAGGTGCGGGCGGTGCTGCGCGCCACCGAGTCCTACGCCGAGCTGGCCCGGATGCTGTGGCATCCGATCTCGCTGCACGATGAGCCGGCGGCGGTAGCGCGAGCCGCGGATCTGCTTGCCAAACAAGCAAGAATCCGGCCCAGCGCACCGAGCGACCCGGCGGTGATCGCCGCCGAGGTCGCTGACCTGCTCACCGGCGACGTCCCGTTCTTCATCACCACAGCCCGGGACGGGAAGCTGGCCGGCCCGCAAGCAACTCGCTGGGGCACCGAGCATGACCTGATCGAGCAGGCGCTGGCCAGCTGGCGCTCGGCAGATCTGGCAACTGAACGCGAGCTGATCCGGGCCAGCCTGGTCAGCGCGTACTACAACGAGGGCTGGCAACCCGAGCGAGACCGCATGACGATCGAGCGGACTTCCACCGACGCGCTGAACGACCGGCGCGCGGCGCT